>JALHTA010000335.1 GCA_022865545.1 Actinomycetota bacterium
AAGAAGGGAAAATATTGCAGGAATTTATCATTGGAAAACCTGCACCAGAGGTGTAACAACATTTCTTTTACCTATAGACAATAAGACCTCTTTAATCAGGGGTCTTATTATTTTAGACAAAGGATATGGAAGCCCATAGGGGACTCGAACCATAATAGATTTAGCGGCGTGATAAAGAAATAATGATTGCAGTGAACTTCTATTATATGGTTACCTGGTATTCGACCCCAAAGGCAAAATACCAGATAATCACTTCATATATTTTTAAGATTTGATCTCTGAAAATAGATTGGCCATTTCGATAGCACCAAGTGCAGCCTCCCAGCCCTTATTTCCTTTTCTTGCACCTGCACGGTCAATAGCCTGTTCAAGGCTGTCGGGAGTTATAACACCAAATGATATCGGAATATCCAGGTCAAGGCTTATCTTGGCCACACCCTTTATTACTTCATTGGCTATATACTGATTATGCATGGTATCACCCTTAATTACTGAACCCAGGCAGATTATTGCATCATATTTTTTGGTAGCAGCCATAATCTTGGTCGCAGATGGTATTTCAAATGCGCCCGGCACCCATGCAATATCAATACTGTCTTCCGGACAGTCATGCCTCTTCAGGCAATCCAGGGCACCGTCAAGAAGTTTGCCGGTAATAAACTCATTAAACCTGCTGGCAACTATACCGATCTTTAATTTTTTTGCATTGAACTTTCCTTCATAAGTCTTCATTTTTTCTTCCTTTCCGTATGATTAAAAATATTATTACTTTCATATTCATGATCAATCAAGCATATGATTAAGCTTTTGCTTTTTCGTACTTAGATATTTTTTATTATTTTCATTGGGAGCTATTTTAATAGGTATCCTTTTAGTTATCTTAAGACCATAACCTTCAAGACCCACGATCTTTTTTGGATTATTGGTCATAAGATGGATAGTCGACAGACCAAGGTCTGAAAGGATCTGCGCTCCTATGCCATAGTCCCTGAGATCAGCATCAAAACCCAGGTACAGATTTGCTTCCACTGTATCCATACCTTTATCCTGCAGCTCATAAGCCTTCATTTTATTACATAGCCCTATACCCCTTCCTTCCTGGGCCATGTATAGAATGATCCCCCGGCCTTTTTTATTTATCATATTAAATGCAGTATCTAGCTGATCCCCACAATCACAACGCATTGAACCAAATGTGTCTCCTGTAAGACATTGAGAATGGACCCTTACAAGGATATTTTTCTCACCGCTGACATCACCCTTTATAAAAGCAATATGGGTCTCATTATTGATAGTGGACCTATATGTTGCCACTGTGAACTCTCCCCACTTGGTTGGCAGGATTATCTCTGCGACCTTCTCGATCAGTTTTTCCTTCTTTTTCCTGTATCTTATAAGTTCCTCTATGGTCATTATCTTAAGTCCTGAACCCCTGGATATACTGATAAGGTCGGGAAGAAGGGCGACTTCACCATCATCCCTTATTATCTCGCTTATTATTCCTGCAGGAAAAAGTCCGGCAGCTTTTGCCATATCGACAGCAGCTTCAGTATGTCCGGCACGTGTAAGTATTCCTCCACTGGATGCTTTTAATGGAAAAATATGTCCCGGTATCGAAATGTCTTTAGGCCTTGTTGCGGGGTCGATAAAGGTTTTTATGGTGATTGACCTGTCCTTTGCAGAGATGCCGCTTCCCTTAATGGATTTTGCATCGATCGACACTACAAGGGCGCCGACATTTGAAGAGGGATTATTGCTCTCATAACTCATCATAGGTATCTTAAGTTCATTCAGCCTCTCCTGGAGACACGGCAGAAATATCATTCCTCTTGCATGGGTTATAAAGAAATTTACAGAAGCAGCTGTAACTTTTTCTGCAGCCTGGAAGAATACCCCCTCATTATTAAGGGACCTGTCATCCACTATTATTACTATTTCCCCCTTCTTTATATCCTCTATGCAGCCTTCAATGGGAGAAAAAGAATGTTTTTTATCCTCAGATGAAACCATATTTTTCTAATTTCTCCTTTAATATCCTGTCTTTTTCACCGGATGTTTTTTGATTTTTATTATTAAGATAATTAGCTATATATCTTGCAAGCATGTCTACTTCAATATTTACAGAACTACCGGTACCCTTACTTCCAAGTATCGAATTTTCAAATGTATAGGGTATTATTACTACCTTAAAGCTGTCTCCTGTCACTTCTGTCACGGTAAGGCTTATGCCATCGATTGCCACAGATCCTCTTTCTGTTATAAATGGAGCGGCTTCAGAAGGGAGGTCAAAGGTGATCTCATAAGCTCTTCCGATTTTTCCGATACTGGTTATCCTGGCCGTGCAGTCTATATGGCCGCTAACAAAATGACCCCCCAGCTTATCACTGGGAGTAAGTGAATCTTCCAGATTGACTTTATCACCTGTTTTCAGCTCCCCCAGATTTGTATGGGCAAGAGTATTTGATGAGACATCAAAAGTAAAACTATCCCTATTAAAGCTTTTAACTGTAAGGCAGACACCATTAATAGCGATCGAGTCGCCGGTTTTTACATCTTTTAGCAATAAAGATGAACTGACTTCAAATTCAATATCCTGTACTTTATCTGTAATTTTTTTTATTGTCCCGGTCTCTTTGATAATTCCTGTAAACATCAGATATCCTGCCTTCCACTTTGTTTACTATTATTTATTGGGTATGCAATGACCATAAGGTCGCTTCCTATTTTTTTAAAAGAAGAAAATTCCAGGTTCGTACTGTCACTCATACTGTCATTTTCAAGTTTTGAAAACATATTATATGGACTGTCCCCACCGATTATTTTCGGTGCCATATAGATAATGAATTTATCTATAAGCTGTTCTGTAAGAAATGAAGTAAGGACCTGAGGGCCTGCTTCAAGCATTATAGATACGATGCCATATTTATTATAAAGGATTTTTAATACTTCTGCGGGATCCGGTCTGGCGCCGGAGAGAAATTCAAGAGATATTTTGCTGTCCAGAAGTTTTTTAACTTTTTTGCTGGTAACGGTCTTTTCTGCGCATCTATCTGATGTAAATATTATGGTATTTATATCACATGCCGTCTTTAAAATATTGGAATCCATGGGGATCCTTAGATCAGTATCCAGTATTATCCTGAAGTAATCCGTGTGCTCTCCTGCAAGATAGCTTTTAAGATTATCCTCTATAGTTCCCCCGGGGTCTGTCTTTGGAAACAGTGTGGGGTCATCAGCCATTACTGTATTTATACCGGTCAATACGCAGCCATATTCTATTCTCATTTCCTGGACCA
>JALHTA010000033.1 GCA_022865545.1 Actinomycetota bacterium
CAAAAAGTTGCCAAGAATAAATACTGCTGCTCAAATTGTAGAAATATAGATAGGATAAAAAAAATAAAACTATAAAATTTTGATTTTCAAATTAATAAAATATATCTTATCACAACTTTCAACACATCTTTTGAGCATTTTTAGATTATAACTCGGCTTATAGACTAACTCCATAACAAAATTTATAATGTAAATATATAGTATTGTCATTGTAAAATTAATAATCTATATTTAATTAATGATAATATATGACAACACCAAAGCAAAAATATTAAAGATTGAACGTGAAATTGATATTGAGGAGATTGTAGAACTTATAATTGAAAGAAAATATATAGATATCCTGGAACATCCTAAAAGAGAAGGTCAGCAGATTTTCATATTGTCATATAAAAACTATATACAGGTGGTTCCTTTTGTGATTGATGAAGATGAAAATATTATTATAAAAACTGTATTTCCCAGCAGGAAATTCCACAAGATTTATAAGGAGAGAAAAAATGAAAAATGAATTAGATCCCAGTGAAAAAATAATTGAAGAAGAAGCACTCAGTTATAAAAAAGTATCTGATCTGAAAAAGAAAAAAATTGAGACGATCATAGAAAATAGCTCAAAGAAAAAAGTTATTACTCTAAGACTTAATGAAAATGACCTTGAAAGGATAAAATCTATCGCTGAAAGTGAAGGTATTCCATATCAGACATTGATATCAAGTGTAATGCATAAATATGTAAAAAACAGATTAGTTGATAAAAACGAGATCTTCAAAGTATCGGAATTGATCAATACTAATGGATGGAAATGAGTGTTGCAGGTTACACCCAAATTAGAATAAAAATAGTAAGGTTATAGCTTCAACACCAATTTAAGGACACGGTGCTTTCCAATTAAGTAAAAACATTTTTCACTTAAAGTGAAAAATACATTTTACATTTAAATTAAAATCCTTTATAATAGCTTTGACATTTAAATTGGTTTTTTATAAAATTGTACCATCAATAAGGTGGTGAAGATTATTGTTTAAACGTGAAGACAAAAGTTACCCTATAGAGCTGGTGGCAGATTTTTTAGGGGTAAATAGCAGGACACTATATTATTATGAGAAATTCAGCCTGGTGGTCCCGTTTAGGAGAGGTAGGAAAAGATACTACTCCAAGCAGGATATAAGGTGGCTGGAATATATAAGGGAACTGATGTATGACCAGGGTATGAACCTTAGGTCCATAATAGTCCTTATAAGAAGACGTGATGATGTGATACTTGGAAAATGTCCCGATGAGGTGGTAAATTGCTTCAAAAATTACCTGATGAAATTAAAAAGCCAAACATAATAAGTAGAAAAAAAGATGGCCCAGAGCAGAGATATGCTAAAGGACCAAAAATTATAAAGGAAAGGACAGATTAAAATGGGAAAAGCAGTAGGAATTGACCTTGGAACTACGAACTCAGCGATTGCTGTGATGGAGGGTGGGAAACCTACCGTTATAACTAATAGCGAAGGTGGAAGGACCACTCCTTCGGTTGTAAGTCTTACAAAAAAAGGTGAAAGACTGGTAGGACAGCTGGCAAAAAGACAGGCAGCTTTAAATCCTGAAAATACGATTTATTCGATTAAGAGATTTATCGGGCGTAAATATAATGAGGCTGAAAGTGAAAGAAAAATAGTATCTTATGAAGTGTTAAAAGGCAGAAACAATCTTGCTGAAGTAAAGATGGGGGGAAAAGAACATACTCCCGAGGAAATATCAGCGATGATATTGCAGAAACTAAAAAAAGATGCCGAAAGCTATCTGGGGACTGATGTGACCGATGCAGTGATAACCGTACCTGCATATTTTAATGATGCCCAGAGACAGGCGACCAAGAATGCTGGAAAAATAGCGGGATTAAATGTGCTCAGGATCATAAATGAGCCCACAGCTGCATCACTTGCTTATGGACTGGATAAGAAAAAGGACGAGAAAATACTTGTATTTGACCTTGGAGGAGGAACCTTTGATGTTTCAGTGCTTGAAGTCGGCGATGGAGTATTTGAAGTAAAATCCAGCCATGGCGACATGCATCTTGGCGGCGATGATTATGATGATAGGATCATGAACCATCTTGCAGAAGAATTCAAAAAAGAGCAGGGGATAGATCTCAGGCAGGACAAACAGGCACTACAGAGGCTTATAGACGCATCAGAGAAGGCAAAGGTCGAGCTTTCATCTGTGACTGAGACAAATATAAGTCTTCCATTTATCACTGCAGATGCTAATGGACCCAAACACCTGGAATCTAAGCTTACAAGGTCCAAGTTCGAGCAATTGACAGCTGATCTTACAGACAGGTGCAAGGGACCGCTGGAAAAAGCTATTAAAGATTCAGGACTTAAGACTGAAGAGATCGATGAAGTAATTCTGGTCGGAGGCTCCACAAGGATGCCTGTGATCCAGGAACTTATAAAAAGTTATACAGGCAAGGATCCTAATAAAGGTGTAAATCCTGATGAAGTGGTAGCAGTTGGTGCAGCCATACAATCCGGTGTTCTTATGGGAGATGTCAAAGATGTTGTACTTCTGGATGTAACACCTTTGTCACTTGGAATAGAAACCCTTGGTGGGGTAATGACAAGACTTATTGAAAGAAATACTACAATACCTACCAAGAAAACCGAGGTATTTACTACAGCTGCTGATAATCAGACCAGTGTAGATATACATGCACTCCAGGGTGAAAGAGATATTGCAGGAGATAATAAGACAATAGGGAGGTTCCGT
The DNA here is from genome assembly GCA_022865545.1 of Actinomycetota bacterium. GTDB lineage: Bacteria > Actinomycetota > Humimicrobiia > Humimicrobiales > Humimicrobiaceae > M55B120. The sequence goes on from JALHTA010000033.1 coordinate 2,761, forward strand.
CTTGATGGAATACCACCGGCACCAAGAGGGATGCCTCAGATCGAGGTCACTTTTGATATAGATGCCAATGGTATTGTCAATATCTCAGCAAAAGACACTGCAACGGGTAAAGAGCAGAAAATAACAATTACTGCGACCTCTCATCTTAGTGATGATGAGATCGAAAGAATGGTAAACGAAGCAAAGGAAAATGCTGAAGAAGACAAGAAAAAACGTGAATCTATTGATGCCAGAAACACTGCTGACGGACTTGTCTACTCCACTGAGAAATTGCTAAAAGATATGGTAGATAAAGTTCCTGCAGATATGAAGACTAAAATTGAGGATCAGGTAAAGGTGCTTAAAAAGGCTATAGAGTCCGATGATGCTGAACAGATGAAGAAAGAGACAGAGACACTGCAGAACCTTCAGAATGAATTGTCGCAAAAGCTTTATTCACAGGCTGGAGCAGGAGACGGGCAGGGTGCCGGACCAGGAGCAGGTCCAGGCGGACAGCAGGCAGGACCAGGGGCCGGAGCTGCAGGTGAAGGAAAAAAGGATGAAGACGGCGAGGAAGATGTAATAGATGCTGAATTTGAGGCTAAAGACGAATAATAGAATAAATAAAAAGATTGAGATAGAGATGACTGATTAATAAGGAAGAAGGTTTGAAAAGACCGGATAAAAAAAATATAAAGAGATAAACTGCCCATAGCTTTTAGTAGAAGTTATGGGCAGCCTCTCTTAAGGAGAGAATGGTGTGAGACTTAAATGGTAGACTATAAGGATTATTACAATGTACTGGGAGTAAACAAAGGCGCTACGGCTGATGAAATAAAAAAAGCCTATAGAAAGCTTGCCAGGAAGTATCATCCTGATGCAAATCTGGACAATCCGGCTGCGGAAGAAAAATTTAAAGAAATAGGTGAAGCCTATGAAGTATTGAAGGATCCCCAAAAAAGGCAGAGATATGACCAGCTTGGTGCAAACTGGAAACAGTATGCAAATGCGGGCCGGCCAGGGGGAGGACAATCCTATAGTTATGACTTTGGTGGAGGAAGAGGTTTTAATTTTGAGAATATGGGCGGCGGATTTTCTGATTTTTTTGAGATGTTTTTCGGCAGCAGTGCAAAGCAACAGTCTTCTTCAGGATTTGATTTTGGTAATAATTTTGGAGGGGGCAGAGCAAGGACATCTTCCCGGAAGGGACAGGACCTCCAGTCGGCCATAGAGATAACTCTTAGAGAAGCTTATACTGGCACCCAGAGATCCATAAGGCTCCAGAAAGAAAATAAAACAAGAACAGTAAATGTAAAAATACCTAAAGGAATAAAAAATGGAGGCAAGATAAGGCTTGCTGGTGAAGGCGGACCGGGATCCGGTGGCGGACCTGGCGGAGATCTCTATCTTACTGTCAATGTCTCACAGCATAATGTTTTTAAAATTAAAGATAATGACCTCCATATGGAGGTCCCTGTAACCATAAAGGAAGCTTATTATGGCGGAAAAATAGACATACCTACATTTGACGGCAAAATTGATATGAAGCTTCCCAAAAGGACCCAATCAGGAAAGACCCTGAGACTTAAGGGTAAAGGAATGCCCGGGGTCAAAGGCGGGGACAATGGGAACCTTTATGTTAAGACGAGGATCGTCTTTCCGGAGAAGATGAACTCAAAACAGAAGAAAAAATATGAGGAGTTTTTAAAAGATTATGATGAAAATCCGAGAGATAATATTATTGTTTAAATAAATGAAATAGATGATTACTGCACTAATAAATTAAAGAGAAATTAAAGAGATAATAAAGAGGTGATTTATATAAATGCAATTTGATAAATTTACATTGAAATCCCAGGAAGCATTGTCTGATGCACGGAGCATTGCATCAGAAAACGGGCACCAGAGTATAGAGGATGTTCATATTATGTCTGCAATGCTAAAACAAAAGGATGGGATAATAATACCTGTTCTCCAGAAACTGGAAGTAGACCCGGA
>JALHTA010000336.1 GCA_022865545.1 Actinomycetota bacterium
AATCTGTAATAAGGGTAGATAAGTTCTTCATCCCTGAATACATCTTCTACAAGAATAAACACTTTGTTTCCCATGGTATCCTCCAGTATTTGAATAATTAGTCCTTAAAGACAGGTTTATTATACTCCCGCCTCTATTCTATGGATATTATACTAAAAAAAACCATGAATGATCCAAAAATATGATTCTTATCAGAAAAAGAGCTTAAAATATTTATCAATGATAATTAAATTATGTTAATATGTAAATGTCTAATTGCATAATTTTATTAAGTCATTTCTATTTAAATGCTTTTAAGGATCATGGGGCTATGAATTTTATAGATATAAGGGAACTTCTTTCAAGGATAAGGTTTCTTGCAAATAATTTAAAGTATAATTCAAAGAAGCACTTTTACCTTACCACCTTATGTCTTCTAGCCGTACTTGTCCTGGTGTTTACCGCAATATTCATAAAGCAAAGGACTGAGATCATAAGGAAAGAAAATATTGTAAGGAGTTTTTATTCTGATGAAGAAAGCACGGATGAAGAAAGCAAGGTAGGATTATTATTGGAAGAAGAAGCAGCTTCAGCAGGAGAACCGGCAGATCTGGCCGGTGATGTAGAGGATAAAACATTTTATAAGGTCCATATATGCGGTGAAGTCTATGAACCCGGGGTCTATGATGTGGAGCAAGGTCTCCGTATTGCGGATCTTATTGATCTTGCAGGAGGAGCAACAGATTCTGCATGTCTTGCAGCAGTAAACCTTGCACTGGAAGCAGGCGATGGCCAGAGGATCTATATTCCTTCTTTTGAGGAAGTGGAGCAGGGGAGTTCCCTTTATTATGGAGATTTCTCCTCATCCTATATGGGTAATTCTGGAAATAGCGGTGCGGGAAGTGCATATGGAAATATTGTAAATATAAATACAGCTGGAACCAGCGAACTGGAGAAACTCCCGGGAATAGGTCCTGCAACAGCAAAAAAGATAATAGATCACAGGAATAAATATGGTAGCTTTAAAAGCAAGGAAGAACTACTGGATATAAGCGGTATTGGGCCAAAAAAATATGAGGAACTTGAAGAGCTTATCAGGATATAAGCGCAAGAGCCGGTCCGGGTAAGGGTAATAGATCATATATATGAGAAGATTATACTGGATAACACTGAACAATCATTATATTTTATGGACCATTTTTTTTGGGCTGGGACTTTTTCTGGGTATAAGACTTCTTCCATATTTTAAAATGTCTTCCTTCCTGTATTTTTCTATTATAAGTACTGTCCTTCTTGCCTCTCTGTTTGGACCTGTCTATATCTTAAGGAAAAATACAATATCTGATGGAAATGTCCCGGAAGTTAAAAATTTGCTATTGGTAGTGCTTATCCCGGTAATAGTGATGATGCTGATGGGATACCTTGTGGGAGTAAACAGTAAAGAAGCCGGAGGGATCGATCTATCTCCCATGATTGAAAGTGAAGAGCACGGTACTTCAGGGATCATAATAGCAAAAGGCAGGGTGTCCAGCCATCCTGTCATTAAATACGGAAGCCTGTATTTTGAAATGAATGCAGAATGCTTCTGGCATGCTGCATTCAGTGAAGACAATAAGGGTGAATATATTGAAAAGGGGAAAATAAATATTATTCTAAAAAGGCCCGGCGGCCTAAAGATAAAGAGAGACGATTTTATAGAAGTAAAGGGAGAAGCAGGGATATCTGCAAATGGTTCACTCGTCAGGGCAAATTCCAGAAATATAAGGCTTATCAATGCTGGCAGTTTTCTGGAAAGAATATTTGAGTTTAGAAAGACTGTATATAATTGCATAAACCGGACCTTTTACAAATATTTGAACTACAGGTATGCGCCTATTGCAGAAGCTCTTATTCTGGGAAACAGGACAAATGTCCCGAACAGCTTGCAGGATGATTTCAGGCAAAGCGGTACGGCCCACCTTATGGCTATCTCAGGTATGCATATCTCCTTTATCGTGCTTATCATTTATGTCATTACTGGGAGATCAAGGACAAACTTCATATTGATCATATTTATCATCATATTTCTTGTGATGTATAATTATTTGCTCGGGCTTAAGGCAAGCGTGCTCAGGGCTTCCATTTGGATGATGTCTGCGGCAGTGGCTGCACAGTGGAACCGACAGTCAAATAAGCCCAGGATATTATGTATTTCATTTATTCTGTTTCTCATCCTTAATCCATCATTTACCCATGATATAGGTTTCTGGTTTTCCTTTTCAGCTATGGCGGGTGTTGTTTTTGTATATCCCCTTTATATAAAGATCTTATCCAATATTCCGCTAGTAAAAAGAATTGCCGGCAGCCCTATATTTGGAACTCTTGTTCTCACTATTTCCATACAGCTGGTATGCGGTCCGCTTATCCTTTATTATTTTAATTACCTCCCTCTTATATCTGTATTATCAAATATCTTTATATTGCCTTTTTTCTACATGCTACTATTATTGCTTATGATATCGGCATTATTTGCGGTCATCTGGCCTCCCCTTGGGGGAATCATTTTAAAAGCCACGCCACCTTTATTTAAGATAATGAGCTGGCTGGCCGGTTTTTTTTCAAAACCCGGTCTTCCAGTGGTCAGAGCTTCAAATATGATGCCTTTACAGTTGTCCATATACTATCTGTCTCTATTTGTAATCTTAATTATTGTCCACAGTGCACTTGAGAAAAAAATGAGGGCTAAATGATTTGATTTTTAATAATAAGTGATAGAAAATTAGGGGACATAAAAAGGAGAACAATTGCCGGAAGAAAAAAACAAGATCGATAAATTAAAAAAAGCTTATCTCTATATAAGCCGGAACCCATCTGTACTTGAAGAAAAAGTAGGGGAGATAAAGAGCTTTATAGAAGACAAAATAAATACTGAGACTGATTATAAAGTCTTTAGGCCTGATTCAGAGAATACCGATGGTGAACTTGAAAACTATATATCTACCCCTTCTCTTTTTTCCTCCCGGAAGATCGCGGTAATTAGAAATATTGAGAAGTTCAATGCAAAATTCCAAAAGACAATTGCAAAAACAATTAATGGACAAGATATAGTATTCATACTCACTGCCTCAAGTGAAAAGATAAATAAGGCTCTTCTTGATGCTTTAAAGCAGGAAGGTTCAATAAAGAAACTAAGGCCCCCTGCCGGAAAAGATATGCTAAAGTGGCTTGAAAATAAAGCTTCTGTTGATGGAATAGTTTTTACAGATGAGGCTAAAAGCCTTCTTATTGAAAATGTGAATCTTGACCAGAACCTTCTTAAAAATGAATACTCGAAACTCTATGATTATATAAGTTCTGAAGATAAAAAGATCATTGAAGGTAAGGCAGTAAGGCACCTTGTTCCCAGGGTGTATTCCATGAAAATATTTGACCTGGTGGATTATTTGGGTGGGAGAGATAAGAATGGAAGCATAGCAGCCCTGGAGGAGATACTTTCAGAAGACAGCAATCTATTGGGGCTGATCACACTTATTCACAGGATGTTTAAGAGTATGCTTTATATAAAGACAGGTGATGGAACCACGGGAGTAACTGCATTTCTTGAAAAGAATATAAATATGCCCCCATATTTTATTGGAAAACTTGTTAATAAGTATATTAAGTTTTCACGGAACTATTCAAATGAAGAGATAGTAAAAATATTTGATCTATTAAATGATTATGATATAAAGTTCAGGATAGATCCCTCTGAAAATAAAAACCTTGCAAAAAGAATGATAGCCCAGATAACCGATATAAAATCTAAAGAATTTTGATTTATTTTAGATCCGTTATGACGGGCTAAGTTCTTGTGTTATTTCTCTAAGGAATTAACAAGCTTTGCAGCCTGAGATTTCTTATTTGCAGAATAATTTTTATGGACTGCACTCTTTTTAACAGCCTTATCAAGAGCTTTATCCAGTTTAGCCAGATTTGACTTTGCATCTTCCAGTTTTTTTTCTTCAACAGAAGTGGCCAGGGTTTTCTGAGCTGTTTTTATAACGGACTTTAAAGCTTTATTCTTTATTGTTCTCTTTTTATTCTGCCTATCACGTTTTATCTGCGATTTAATATTCGGCATCTATTTTTCCTCCAAAGTATTGAACTTCTATGGCAAACAAGGTGATATTTTAGCACTTTTTTTAATAAATAAAAACACTTATTATTGGCTTATTTACAATGATATATTACAATCCATGAGTATCATAAGTTAGGAAAACATATCAAAGAAAAGACATATATGAGCAAAGACTTGTTTATTTCAAGGAAAAGGATTTTTGGCGCCACAGTATTGGTAGTCATTGCGATACTACTCTCCAAGGTGTCCGGTCTTGTACGGGACCAGATAATGGCGGGATATTTCGGTATCAGTTTTGAGACCGATGCTTTTGTCTGGGCAAATTATATACCAAATCTTTTCCGGATACTTTTTGCAGAATCCCTTATTATTGCAGCATTTATTCCCATATATTCCAGGTATATAAAGAAAAGGAGCCTTGAAGACAGCCGCATATTTGTAAGCTCCATATCAAATATAATGATCATTTGTTTTTCAGTGATAGCACTGGTAATATTTATTTTTTCACCGCAGATAGGAACACTGCTTTCAAGTATTTCAGGTAATCAGATGGATATTGCAGGATTTGCCACTATGAACCGCATAATGATCTTTTCAATGCTTACCCTGGGTTTGTCAGGTCTTGTCACTGGCATTTTAAATTCCCATAATCTTTTTACCCTGCCTTCACTCGCACCTTTCGTAATGAATGTAGTCACGATTATCTTTGTTGCCACTCTTTATTCAAGACTTGGCATATATGCAATGGCGATAGGAGCTATGGCAGGATCACTCATGCACCTTCTCGTGCAGATCCCACAGCTAAGGATTGCCGGACCAGAATTCAGGTCGTCTATCTTTGGCCAGAAATCTTTAAAGGACAATATAATACGGAGACTCAAAGAAAGATTTACACTTGATCTCAAGCATGAGGGAGTAAAAGAGATCTTTGCTTTGATGTTTCCCATCCTTTTGAGCCTTGGTGCGGTCCAGCTCAATAATAGTGTGGACAATTTCTTTGCATTAAACCTTGGAGCCGGAAACACCACGGCACTGACACTTTCATGGAGAGTGGCAAATCTGCCTTTAGGAGTGTTTACAGTTGCGATAATAACAGTGCTGTATCCATTGATGTCAAGACAGGCCGCAAGTGATGATACCGGAGGCATAAAGGAGAGTTTCTCTCTTGGTGTGAGGGAGATAGGCTATATGATGCTGCCTGCCACTATGGGGCTGGCAATCCTTTCTTATCCCATAATCAAAGTCTTGTTTGAACATGGTAATTTCGGTCCAGACGAGACACTCAAAGTATCATATATCCTTATTTTTCATAGTCTTGGACTTGTATTTTTTGGACTTCTTATGATCTTAAACCGGGTTTTTTACGCCTTCAAAAATGTTAAAACGCCACTTAAGGTCGCAAGTATATCGATAATCATAAATCTTGTCCTTGACTGGGTGCTTATAAAGTTTATGGATGTCAGCGGCCTGGCCCTTTCGACTGCCCTTGTGGCCCTTTTCAATGTAGTAGTGCTCCTGATCATACTGCGTAAAAAAGTCGGAAATCTTGGAGCCAAAAGGATAGTAAGCTCTTACTGGAAAATCCTGGTCTCGACGGGTATTGCG
>JALHTA010000337.1 GCA_022865545.1 Actinomycetota bacterium
CTGCCCCAAAAGCTTGCAGGAAGAAAATATTATACCCCCTCCGGGAGAGGATTTGAAAAGGATCTTCTTGCCAGACTAAAGAGGATCTCGCAGCTTAAGAGCGGGAAAAACCAGTAAATAATATTGTATGCCGCAGGATTAACCGGGTAAGCCCTCTAAGTATTCCGCGGCGGCTTTGGATTTTTATTATCTTATCAAAAATATGCTTCCCTATTATTGTGTATATTGATTATGAGATAGCCACTATTAATTTATAGTATGTACATTAATTAATTTTATAATAAATTTATTTATTATTATTTTGTTCATATATAATTAGAATAATTTTGTATTAATTAATGATTATTGATAGAATATTTAATATTAATAATGTAGATATTAATAAATGTATGAATAATATTTAGGGGGTATAGTTGCCGTCAGCGAAAAGATTCAATATATATTTTCGTGATTTTGGCTACAGGGTCATAAGACTTAAATATTTCATTATGATAGTAGCGGCTCTTTTCCTTGAAGTCGCTACCCTTTCGATCTATCTTTTAAAAAGCGAGAATATGCTTGATTTTGAAATATTTACCATTGCAATACTGTATGGCATCACAAGTTCAATAATAGTGGTACTTGCAGTAGGGGTACTGGTGCTTATGAAGACCGATAAGAGACACGATATTGATAAGATACGGGCCCTGGAGGAATTTAAAATAAACTACGCTAAACTTTCAAACAGGCATTCACCTGAAATAAATGATCTTGTCAGCAGGTTTGACGGTGAAAATTCAAGCATTGATATAAAAATCAACTATGCGTCAGTGCTGGAGGAAAAATATGATAAATTCCTGCAGGATTTTTTAAAACTTAAGACACCATCTTTTTTAAATTATGCATTCAGCTGCGAAACCGATCACCTTCGTAAGGAAAAAGAATTTTATAATGGATTTTCAATGTTCCTAAAACGCGATGTTTTAAACAGTATCAGTTCGGAATCTGAGATAGCACGTACAAATTTCTTAAGGGAACTTACTAAGATTGAAAAAAACCTGCAGATTATTATATAGCTCCGGTTGCAGTCTCTGTGTCACTGCATGATATCCTTTTTTAACCTCTGTATAATAAGAAGTATCCTTATTATTGCATATATTTTGAGAGTATCACCACGATGGTTATAAATATCTATAAAGGACCGGGTTTTGGGACCCGGCCCTTTATTTTATATTTACTCATTAAAGAAAATATTAGCCCAGGGCAGTATTAATATTATTAAATACCCTTTGCTATTTTCACTTTATAAGCTCTTCGGCTATTTGAACTGCATTAAGGGCAGCACCCTTCCTGAGCTGGTCCCCTACTATCCACATATTTATCCCGTTCTCAGAAGAGAGGTCCTCCCTTATCCTTCCCACATAGACATCGTCACTACCGGAGGAATCGAGAGTCGTAGGATAAACAGAATTTGCAAAATCGTCCTTTAATATCACGCCTTCAGCTCCCTTAAGGGCTTCCCTCACCTGACTGGTAGAAAGCTTATCTTCGGTTTCTATC
>JALHTA010000338.1 GCA_022865545.1 Actinomycetota bacterium
GAAGTGTATCTTCGATTTAGGAATATAGTTGTAATTGAAAAACCATTGTTTCCGCCTTCATCCTGAGGGTCTCAAAAAGCAATTTATCCTGGGTGATCTCATTGTCTACTTCTCTTGATTTTGATCTTGTTCCAAGCAATCTGACATATGGGTGACCCTCCAATCTTATTTCAGGAACATCTTGTATGATGCTAATAAATTCATTTTCTGGTATAAGCTTTGCCATAGTATTTAAAAGTGTGGTTTTACCAGATCCCATTGCTCCTACGATCAATATATTTTTTTGATCGGCTACAAATTTATTTAATAGATCCATTTCCTTCTGATCAAACATTCCAAGCTTCAATAAGTCCTCTAGTTTAAAATCAATGCAGTTAAACACCCTTATTGAAATATATACTCTGTCAGAAGCTGGCGGTATCACAATGGAGCACCTGCTTCCCTCGTACAATTCCGTGTTTAAAAAAGGAGTTCTCTGGTCAATTGTTTTACCTGTGTGATTTTTGATTCTATCTATTATTAGATAAACATCATCAAGACATTTAAATACTTCACCAAGATATTCTTTGATTCCATTCCTAATAACAATCATTTCAGTATCTTGAATAAAAATATCGGTCACTTTTTCATCTTGAAGGTGCTTCTCCAGCACCCCAAGTCCAAAAATCTCTGCGAGGGTAAGATTTAGTAGATCATCATCAACCTGATAGGAATTATCTGGATACTCCATTTGAAGCTTTTTACTAAGAAGAATATAGAGCTTATCTTTAAAGTTTTTGCGGTTAAAAAATACATTACTAGTAAGATTATCATCCTTCTTTATACTTGTCTTTACCATATCTATTAATTCTCTTTTAATTCTGGTATCAGCATCAATGTTTTTTATCATTCTATCTTTAAGCATTTCTCAAGCTCCAAGACTCATATTTTTAAGTATATTTTTTGTTTCTCTAAATACTTTAGTTGCCATCAGTTTCCTTTTATCTATAAAGACAAGGCTCTTGTTAAATCTTTTATCATAATGGATGAACGCATCTATTGGATAATTTATTATCTTTGATATTTCCCAGACTTTTAAAAATGAAAAGATCTTCTTTTTATTAATGATTATTTTGAATTTTGATTTTTCAATCATAAATCTAAATACTAGTATTTCTAAAAATTTCGATATTCGCGCAATACTTTCGATGGAATTGTTACTTATTACCATTATCTGGTTTGATAACTTTAGAGCATCTATTAATATGCCGTTTAAAACAGTCTGTGTATCAATAATAATATAATCATAGTCATGTGAAATTTTTGTAAAAAACTGCTGACATGAATCTCTACTTACCGATTCCGCAATAATTGGATCGGGCATACCCTTTAGTACATCGATATTTTTATTGATAACTTTAATATACTTTTTATAGTCATTGGGAAATCTTATCGCCATCTCCAGGGACATATCTTTATCAATATCAAACAATGAACCAAAATCACCCGGGGAACAATCCAACTCTAAAAGAAGTGTCTTCTTTTTCAATTCAATTGAAAAATATAATGCCACGCAAAATGCTATTGAAGTCTTTCCAACCCCTCCCTTATTGGAAACTACCGAAATAATCTTATTATTTACTGGCTTATCTTCTGGGTTTATAGACTCTTCAATTAAGTCATTACCATCATTTAAATTATTGGTTCGTTTATTTTTATTGGTTTTTAATAGATTCATTTTCATCACAATAGACTTTTGTATAAAATATTGATTATTATTTAAATCTTCTCATAGATTATTTTATATTTATTATCTGCGGTAAGCCTTGCAATAAGCGGAGCCTCTTCAAGGCTGCAGATGAAGTACATACTAATTGTTTTATTATTACTATTGATTAATATATTACCGCTGTTTTCACTTAAATTTTCTTTGATATATAAGATCTCAAGATCTCTTATAACGATCTGGCCATCAATTGATAATATATTCTCAGATAATTTTAAAGTATTTTTTTCGATATAATCTTCATAGGGATCTACATAGTTATGAAATTCAATCTCATTTAATGTTCCACTCTCTTCTATTCCATCAGGGACTTCATATGCATTATCATCATTTATAAATTCTTTATCTCTAATTGTTGAAATTATAGAGACAATATCTCCATTCTTTAGCATTGCTAAGATTGGTTCTGTGTATTGGAGCTCAATAGCAATAACTGCTTCTCCCTTTTCCAGGCTGTTAAAGTCATCTTCATCTTTCTGTATTTCAAACATATCACTGGAAATATAATCATGCTTTCTTCTATCAATATTGATGATGCTACCTACTATTTCTTTTCCAACTATCACATACCCTTCAGGTAGAGAGTTCTTGTAATATTCTTTATATTCAAGGTCTTCATCATTTATTATCGTACCAGCAGGTAAATCCTTTGAGGCTACGACTACTTCTTCCTTGTCCAGATATGAATTTAATAGTAAGTAGAATGCCAATCCTATGATTGCCGCTCCTATAATTGCTAGAACTAGATATCTCTTATAGTAATTCTTCATCTTCTTCCTTAATTTAATTTGCTAATAATTCAAGAACCTTATCCGAAAAATTATGAAATTTTGTCATATTGCTAAAATCAAGATTTGAATAATCTACTTTTTTCCTAAGGAATTCATCTTCTTCAATGAATATGTAATCATTAAGCTCAAAGAAGTTATTGATATGCGAATCTAAAGGATTGAATTCGTTTTGTTTCTGGTATCTATTGAATACTAATAATTTTTCCAATCCCTTATAAAGATATCTATTATTTATCTTTAATAATCTACCAATACTGCCAAGAGTAAAATCTGATATTAAAATCACTAAATCTGCCAGATCTATAACACCAAACCAGAGATCGTTCAATTGATTTGGGAGATCAAAAATAATCAAGTGATATTTTTTCTTTGCAATGTCAGTTAAACAATATAAATCCTGTAACTCTATTTTTTTTGATTGATCAAAAGTAGGTGGTGCTTGAAGTATGTCAAGATTGTTATTAATTTTAATAATTGAATTCTCTAATGAATCCCTATTGTAACCGTTTAAAAAATTTAAAATATTCGGAGACTTTGGAGTACCTAAATAATAACTAATATCTCCCCCGCCTTCGCTGAAATTCAAGTCGACAAGCAAAGTTGAAAAATCTTTTAATGCTGAACTAAGGTACAAAGACATTATTGTGCTCCCAACACCACCTTTGGCCTTTGTCAATATGATTACTTTTTGCTTGATTACTTTCAAAGTCTGATGGACGGACCTGGGTTGATCATCTACCGGATTTGGGAAATTATTGGAGGGTACCAATCTTTCTTCAAAACTTTTTCTTTGGTCAATTTTGTTTGGAGCCTTTATATAATTATTAGTTTCATTATTATTTAATGAAATAGTTTTCTTTTTTGGTTTCTTTTCAACCTTTGCGTATTGAAATTTGTCAGATATCTCAGTCTCATTATCTATGCAAACTTTTTTCTTAATGGAATC
>JALHTA010000339.1 GCA_022865545.1 Actinomycetota bacterium
AAAGAAGCTTTAGAAAATGGCAAGCCGGTGGTGGCTTTAGAATCTACTTTAATTTCTCATGGGTTTCCTTATCCGGAAAATTTAGAGGTGGCTGGGGAGATAGAGGAAATTATCCGGGGATATGGAGTTGTTCCTGCTACTATCGCGGTTATCGGGGGGAAGATAAAAGTAGGTCTGAAGAGGAGCGAATTGGAATTTATGGCAACTTCTCGGGATATTTTAAAGGCCAGCAGGAGGGATTTGGCAGTAATAGTGGCAAAAGGTTTAAATGGAGCTACTACGGTGGCGGCAACTATGATGGTGGCGGAGAGGGCTGGCATAAAGGTCTTTGCAACCGGCGGAATAGGTGGAGTGCATCGGGGAGCAGAGAAGACTTTTGATATATCTGCAGATTTGCAGGAGCTGGCGAGGACAACGGTAGTGGTGGTGTGCAGCGGAGCAAAGTCGATACTTGATTTACCTTTGACTAAGGAATATCTGGAGACTATGGGAGTACCGGTTATCGGATTTGGAAGTGAAGAGCTGCCAGCTTTTTATTGTCGGGAAAGCGGACTAAAGGTTGATTATGTGGTAAATGATGAGGTGGAGGCGGCGAAGATAATAAGAGCTATGCAGGATTTAGGATTAGGAGGGGGAATGATTATCGCCAATCCTATTCCTGAGGAATACGCCCTTTCAATGGAGTATATGAATGAAATAATAGAAAAGGCGGTTAAGGCGGCAGAAAAGGAAGGGGTCAAAGGGAAGAAGCTAACTCCTTATTTATTGAATAAGATAAAAGAATTAACCGGTGGTAAAAGCCTGAAAGCTAACATTGAGCTGGTAAAGGATAATGCTCGAGTAGGTGCAAAAATTGCCCATGAACTGGTAAAATAAAAAAGGGAAACAAAGGTGCCAGGCACCTTTTGGAAACATTTTCCACAATTGTGTTCACAATTGTGTCTTGACACAAATGTTAAAAACCTGTATATTTATAGTTAGAGGTGATAAAGATGAGCGGTAAAAAAAGCTCCGCACGAAATAGACTTAGTATCGATATAGATCCTGAAGAGCACCAGAAAATAAAAGTATTTGCTGTTTTACAGGGAAAGACCATTAGAGAATATGTTTTGGAAAGTATCCGGGAACGTTTAGATCGGGAATTTGAGGAAAAGCAATTACTGGCAATGATTAATCAAATTACTCCTGTTTTAAAAGAAGTTTGGAATAATAAAAAGGATGATATTTACAATGAAATATAAACAAGGGGAGGTAGTCTTGGTAAAAGTTATTTTCTCTGAAGGTTCAGGAGTCAAAAAGCGTCCAGCCTTAATTATTAGTGATAAATATTATCATAATCACCGACCAGAAGTAATAATTTCTGCTATTACTAGCAATATTAATCGACTATTAGCCGGAGATACAAAAATACAGGATTGGCAAAAGGTAGGATTGAAATATCCTTCTTTAGTTACCGGGATTATCCAGACAATAAAAACAAATATGATCGAACGAAAATTAGGAAAGCTTTCGGAGAGAGATTTCTTAGAAATGCAAATAAATTTAAAAAAATCATTAGGTTTTTTAGGATGACAAATCTGGTGAAAAAATTAACCAAAGGCGCCTGGCAGCTTTGGTTAATTTTTTGGTGCCGGAATCCTAATAAAGTATGTGAATAAAATAAGGCGTGATATAGTAAAATTGTGTAAAAAGAATTCAATTTTCATATTGAGGCCGGTGGATTTAATGATTGGTAATGAAAAGATTAATATTATAAAAAATATTTTGGTGAAGACATTTAGCCCTTATCTAATTTATATTTTTGGCTCTACGGTAAAAAATAGAGACAGAGGAGAGAGCGATATAGATGTTGCCATTCTGACCGATGGAAGAGTAGACGAGTACGAATTATTTATTCTATCTCAAAAA
>JALHTA010000340.1 GCA_022865545.1 Actinomycetota bacterium
GATTATTCCCCTTAAAAGAAATAGGTCCCGTATCTCATCTGCTTTTTTAAAATCCCTGTCTTTTCTTGCCTGGTTTCTCTGGTCTATAAGATCCTGGATCTCTTTACTCTCACTATCTCCCGAACCTTTTCCTTTATCCAATCCTTTTTCAGGGTCCAGTCCAAGAACAGCACAAAGTTCCACTATCTTCCCATATGCATTTTTTAGCTCAGAAACCACAGGTTTACTGATTTTAAAATCAGCATTTTGTATGATGGAATTTATGTTTTTCACCATCTCAAATATGGCCCCAATGGCTCCTGCAGAATTAAAGTCATCATCCATGGCTTCCCTGAAGCCCTTTTCAACAAGCTCAACTATCTCTTTAAGCTTTGCAGCTTCTATGGTCCCATTTTTGTACCCAGTTTCCTTAAGAAGAAAATCAATATTCTTTAAAGTATTTATTATTCTATCAAGAGCTTTGCTGGCCTCTGTTAGCTTTTTATTGCTAAACTCCAGGGGACTCCTGTAATGTGTAGAAAGTATATATATTTTAATAATATCAGGTGAGTATTTTTTCAAAAGATTTTTAAGGATCCAGTCATCTTTAAGACCCTGTGATTTTGACATCTTCTCAGACTTTACCTCGATCATGCCATTATGCATCCAGTACTTCACAAAACCGCCTTTTTCAGGAAAAGCTGCTTCCGACTGGGCAATTTCATTTTCATGATGAGGAAATACGAGGTCAATGCCTCCACCATGGATATCAATCCTATGGTCCAAAATACCTGTGGACATTGCCGAACATTCAATATGCCATCCTGGCCTCCCCCTGCCCCACGGACTATCCCAGCTAGGCTCTCCTTCTTTTGCCTCTTTCCATAGAGCAAAATCTATACGGCTTCTCTTTGTATATTCGGAGTCCCCGTCATCTTTCATTTCCTCTATTTTCTGACCTGAGAGCTTTCCATAACCGGCAAATTTTGCGACATCAAAATATACATTGCCGTCTATCTCATATCCATATCCATTCTCTATTATCCTGGATATTACCCTGATTATCTGGCTGATCATTTCCGTAGCAAGCGGCATTGAATCAAAGCTACCTATCTCAAGACCATCCAAGTCTTCATTAAATGCTTTAATATACCTTTCGGTTATTACTTTATAATCTACACCTTCTTCATTTGCCTTATTTATGATCTTGTCTTCGATATCAGTGATATTCTGTACTAAGTTCACCTTATAATCCAAATACTTCAAATAATTCCTGATCATATTAAACACGACTATAGGTCGCGAATTACCAATAGAAATATAATTGTATACTGTGGGACCGCATACATACATATTGACCTCTCCGGGCACAATCGGTTCAAAGGCCTCTTTTTTACGGTTTAGCGTATTATACAATCTTAAACTCAAAGTTTATTTCTCCTTGTCCTTCTTTTTGCTTTTCTGTTTTCCCAACTGCTTTTCAAGGAAATCAATACGGGCGCATGCATCAATTAAAATATCGCTAACCGGGTCCGGAAGATGCATCCTGTGAGACTCATCTGACAGCACCTTTTCTCCTCCGACTTTGACAATTCTTCCAGGTACTCCCACAACTGTTACATCATCCGGAACTGATCTTATTACAACGGCCCCGGCACCTATTATCACATTCTTACCTATCTCAATAGACCCCAGCACTTTGGCACCGGCAGATACTATAGTATTGTCCCCGATCGTAGGATGCCTCTTTCCCTTCTCCTTACCGGTTCCTCCGAGAGTGGCCCCCTGAAATATTGTGACATTATCACCTATCTCAGATGTCTCTCCGATCACTACGCCCATACCATGGTCAATAAAAAGTCCCTTTCCTATCTTTGCACCGGGATGTATTTCTATTCCTGTAAAAAACCTGGAGCATTGCGATATCCATCTAGGCAAAAATGGCATCCTGTGCCTATGCATCCAGTTAGCTACCCGGTGATTAAGTATCGCATGCAATCCGGAGTAGGTCATGATTATCTCAAAAGCATTTGTAGCGGCAGGATCTTTCTCCCTGGCCGAGCCCACCAATTCCTTTATTTCTTTTATCATTCCCATTTTATTTACCTGCTAAATTATTGGTTTAATCATTATCCAAATATTTTAATGTTTGCTCAAGTCTTTGTATACAGTTTTTTATCTTAAGAATTGAAATTGATATTATCACTTATAATATTTTCAAAAAATTGATCCTGGTAAAA
>JALHTA010000341.1 GCA_022865545.1 Actinomycetota bacterium
TTATTTTCCAATGGCTCTTTATCACCGGAGTTTTGGTTTCAATCATTATGATATCCGGTTTTTTACTATTTAACCTGTCTTCCCAATCCCTATAACTCATATTCTCAGCGATACCGTCATCCCATACAACATTAAAACCATTGCTTTTTAGTAAAGTTGCGGCACATGCAGGTACAACAGGATAGATATAGGTGGGGTTTGAAAACCACTGAAATTGCCTGTTCTGGCTTAGAAGCGGTACTCCTTTATTTGATTCTAATGGCGGATAAGATATAAAAATCTTCATCTTTCCAACTTTCCAGTAAATAATCCTTTGATAAATCCAGATCCGTAAAAAATATGTGTTAAAAAAATACCGGGAACCAGTAAAAATGAAAGCCTCAAATCTTTGTTTTCTATAATTCTTACCAGCGAATTGATTACCAGTATCAGGACATAAGATGCCAGCACAACTAAATAAATATATGCAGCATACTCATTTAAAAAAGATGTAATAAATCCTATGACTATAAATATTAAAAATAAGGAAGGCACAAAATATCCAAACTTAGCAGAGTTTTTAGGATATCTTTTTACAAAATATCCCCTGTGGACCGCATAATTATAGGTCTGTATCAAATGCTTTTTAAAAGAGTCCCTCCGGTGATGATACACCAGTACTTTTGGGTCATATACTATTTTTTTACCCAGATTGATTATATCCAGACAGAGTTTGGTATCTTCACCTGGCCAAAAAGTAGAGTCAAATCCTCCGACAGCTCTAAAATCTTTCTTCCTTATTAAAAAATTGACAGAAGGGAAATCATCCACTTCAAATATTTTACTTGCGGGCTTATACCTGAATACAGTATTTCCACTGGCGATTACCGATGAATAGATCTCCCCCGATAACTTTTGAGTCAAATTATCATTTTCCGGAGTAACAGCAGGGCCGCAAACAGCGGCAATATTATTATCCTTAAAATAGTCAATTGAATTATTCAACCAATCATCTACCGGATATGCATCATCATCCAAAAATGCCAGTATATCCCCTCCAGCATATTTCAGGGATAAATCTCTTTTCTCTGCCGGGCCGATATTGCCCGTGGGGATAATCCTTACTTTCTTATCATTGTATTCAAAATCTTTATCCGGGAATATTAATACTTCAAAATTCTGATAATTTAATTTCAGACAATTTTCAATACTTTCCAACAAATAATCATTTTTATATTTAACTGGAATTATTATAGAAAAAAATAGTTCATTTTTTTGTTTCCTAATCATAATATTTTTTTATATGCAGACGATAGAAAATTGCCATGGTATCATAAAAAATATTAAAAATATCTCTTACTCCTATTCTCCCGAATTTTCTTGTCGGTTTTAAATAAATAGGAGCTTCCACTATCTTAAATTTATATTTATTCAAAATAACCAGCAGTTCCAGATCAAATGCATATTTTTTTACCACAACCTTTGATAATGCCTTTTTTAATGTACTATAATTAAAAAGCTTAAGTCCCGTCTGGGTATCCTTCACCGGTAGATTAAATAAAACTTTAATTAAAATATAATAACCCACACTCAAAATTCTTCTGGTCAGCGGATAATGCACAACAGAATCTTTATTTAGTTTGGACCCTATTACCACATCAGCCCGGTGTTCTTTGATCAGCCTTAAGAAATTATTTACCAGGCTGGGATGAATATCCAGATCAGCATCTAAAAATAACACATAGTCTCCGGTAACATAACTGAACCCATATTTTATGGCAAATCCTTTCCCTGTATTAGGCGCGTACTGATATATTTTTACTTTATCATTAAAAATTTCAATATTGCTTTTCACTTTATTATAGGTATTATCGACACTACCGTCATCAATGATAATTATTTCATAAGCTTTTTTTAAATTTTCCAGAACATCTATAGTCTCTTTGAGTGTTAAGATTATATTCTCTTCTTCATTAAATGCCGGTATTAGGATCGATATCTTCTCATCTTTCAAGTATTGCCTTCTTTGTTCTTCTATTATTTACAAAAATTAATAATATATTAAATAAAAATAAAATAACCGAGTTTATTATAAGTATTAACAGTATTGAATCTATGCTGTCATTAAATACCCATATTAATATTATCTGTTCGATTATTATTAAGAAAAAATATATCAGGTACCAAAATTTTTCAATAGAAATAAAATAGTAGACCTGTACATATATCAGAGAAACTAAAGTCATGAAGATCCCATATCTGAAAACCAGACCGGCTGCATCTGAGTACACGCTTCCATAAATAACCCTTACGATTAATTCGGGCCATAGAAAATAAAATACCAGAAAAAAAGCTGAGATGATAAAAACAATTGCCAGGCTTTTAATAAGCGTGCCTTGATTTTTTTCTTTCCTTGCAAATTTTTCTGAAAACCTGGGAAAAATAACCAGACTCACCGCTCCAGGGAAGAACAGTATGATCCTCCCGATCTGCGCAGCCGCTGAGTAATACCCTGTTTCATACGAAGAAAAAAAATGCTTGACCAGAATAATGTCAGTGTATGAAAATAAAGAAATCAGAATGGTAGATATTAATATAAAGAACATATCTTTATAAAACTTCTTAATATCAATACTACTTTTAATATCTTCACTATTCTTTACCCTTAATATACTCTTCAGGGGGAAAAATATTAAAAAGTATGAGAATAAGGTAGCCAGCGTAAATCCAAATATTGCACCGTTGGCTCTTAAGCCTGCATATACTAAAATAATACCCAGGCACAGCTTTATTGCTGCTTCCAATAATAAATTAATACCCAA
>JALHTA010000034.1 GCA_022865545.1 Actinomycetota bacterium
AGGAAGGATCGTATCGATGGCTTCCGTTGCTATGGGAGCGACTTCGGTTGAAAGGCATATCACTTTAGACCGGACAATGTATGGCTCGGACCAGGCTGCATCTATAGAAATAACTGATCTGGCTCGTTTGGTAACAGATATTAAAACTGTTGAGAAAGCTCTGGGTACAGGTGAGAAGATTTTATCGAAAGATGAGGAAGAAGTCAGGAAAAAATTAAGAGGATAAGGAAAATGATCAAGCTTGTATTAATGGATATTGACGGCGTTATTACTAACGGAAAAGTACAGATCAATGGTGAGGGCCAGGAAATTAAGCAGCTGGATTTCAAGGATATTGATTCCATATTCGAACTCAAAAAAAAAGGTTATAAAATAGGTATAATCACAGGAGAGAATACCCCTATAGTCAGGTATTTCAATGAAAGATTTAAGCCCCATTATTTCTATTTTAACTGCAAGGATAAAGTGTCTAAAATAAAAGAGATCCAGCGTATAGATGGCTATAAAGATGATGAGATCTGTTTCATTGGAGACAGCAAGCATGATATAGATGCGATTAAATATGCCGGATTGGGTGTTTGTCCGGATAATGCATCAGCGAATGTAAAAAATATAGCAGATGCAGTACTTAAATCAAGCGGCGGGGATGGCTGCATTCAGGAATTATTGGATCTGCTGGATCTTTGTAAAGAGAAAAAGTATTTGTTTTTTGACAGGGTTTATCAGGAACATATGGGTATGTTCAATATGATACAAAATGATAAGCAGCTTAAAGACAATATTATGATGACGGCAATAGAGATCATTAATGTCTTTAAAAATAATGGAAAACTGCTTTTATGCGGGAACGGAGGAAGTGCCGCAGACTCGCAGCACATTGCAACAGAATTTGTAAGCAGATTTTATCTGGAAAGAAAAGCATTAAATGCAGAAGCGTTGACTGTTAATTCATCATCATTGACGTCAATAGGAAATGACTATGATTTCAAGAAGGTATTTGCACGGCAGGTGGAGGCGAAGGGAAAGCAGGGAGATATGATCATCGGTATATCGACCAGCGGGAATTCTATAAATATCATAGAAGCTCTGAAAACTGCAAGAAAGATGAAATTAAAAACAGTCGCTTTAGTCGGTAAAAGTAAAAAGGTTCAAATATCTAAATTTGCGGATATTATTATTAATGTTCCTTCAGATATAACTCCCAGGATTCAGGAAGCGCACATTTTTATAGGGCATTTGATCTGTGAATATGTGGAATATAAGTTATTTAGCGACAATAAAAAGAAAATATATTGATTAAAAAGTTGCCAGATCAGATACGCTTTTTCATATTTATAAATCCAAAGAGAGATATGGCATGATAGTTGCAGTAATACCCGCAAGAGGCGGATCAAAGGGGATTCCCAGGAAGAATATTATAGATTTTTGCGGCAAGCCATTAATCGCATGGAGTATTCTGCAATCAAAAAACTGTAAAATGATCGATGAGGTATATGTAAGTTCCGATGATGATGAAATAATTGATATTTCGTGCACGTATGGTGCAAAGGCGATCAATAGGCCCAGAGAACTTGCGACAGATTTTTCCACAACTGAAGAAGCATTACTGCATGCGGTTTCAATTATCGAGGAAAAAGCAGATATTGATATTGTTGTTTTTCTTCAGGCAACATCTCCTCTTCGTGGAAAAAAAGATATAGAAGAAGCACTTACAGAGTTCCGTACTCAAAAAGTCGACTCACTTTTTTCAGCAGCTAAACTGGAGGATTTTTTTATCTGGAAAAAAACATCCGATGGTTTTAAAAGTATGAATTATGATTACCGGAAAAGGATCCGAAGGCAGGATGTAGAAATGCAGTATGTTGAGAACGGCTCCATTTATATTTTTAAACCATCAATACTTAAAAAATATAATAATCGTCTGGGTGGCAGAATTGGCGTATATGAGATGGAATTCTGGAAAACCTGGGAGATAGATACCATAGAAGACAAGGAATTATGCGAGTGGTATTTTAAAAAAAATAATTTGTGCACTTAGCTCAGAAGGGAAAATATGAGAAATATTCGATTGAACCTGGGAGCAAGCCCAATATGGTTCAAAAAGGGGTGGTATATTCTTGATCACAAAATAGAAAAGACCAATAAAACAACCATAGCCGGTGATGCTGCTAATAT
Organism: Actinomycetota bacterium; assembly: GCA_022865545.1. GTDB lineage: Bacteria > Actinomycetota > Humimicrobiia > Humimicrobiales > Humimicrobiaceae > M55B120. The sequence continues at coordinate 2,176 of JALHTA010000034.1, forward strand.
TGATTTACCCGATGAGAGTTGTTCGGTTGTATTCTGCTCCCATGTTTTCGAACATATTCCACACTACAGACTTCCGGTTATTTTATCTGAAATAAATAGAATATTAGAACCGGGGGGAGTATTTAGAATTTTAACTCCGGACCTGGAACTTTTATGTAATAAGTATGTGGAAAAAGATATAAATTTTTTTA
>JALHTA010000035.1 GCA_022865545.1 Actinomycetota bacterium
ACAAATTGCTCCTGGATCTTCTGGATTTCTTCGACACTTAAGGCTTTTGCAGCAAAACGGCCATTCTTCTTAATATCTGATGGAGCTGAAGCTATTTTAGAAACTGATGAGGGGGTTTCCAGCCCGGCATGATGTATCTGCGCTGTAACTACTGAGCCATACCTGTGGCAGGCTTCAGCTATTTTACTAATACCATTAATATGATCATCCGACCATATTCCAAGCTGGGTCTCTGAAAGTTTTCCACCTTTCGCTATAGCCAGCGCTTCTATAATTATCAGTCCAGCTCCCCCTTTAGCGATTTGAGAATAATGTTTTATGTGTTTATCAGATACAAAGCCTTCTTTATCAGACCATCCGAAACGGACCATTGGTGGTAAAACAATACGGTTTTTTATCTTAACACCCTTGATTGATATTGGTGAAAAGAGATCTGTCATCATAAATCCTTTCTAAAAATTCTGTAACAATATGCATTTTTTGGTTTTACCAGAGAAGGTGGACATGATCCTTTATATAATTTTCATATACTCTTTCTACAGTCTCCATCTGATCTTTGGAAAGCGGTGGTATATCAGATGTAGCAGAATTTGATATTACTTGGTCTATGTTGCTGGCTCCAGGAATTACACAACTAACATTTTTATCCATGAGCACCCAGCGGAGAGAATATTTTGCCAGGTCTTCTGGAGGAAATACTTTCTTCAGTTCTTCAACTGCTTTCAGCCCGATCTCATAAGGGACTCCTGAAAAGGTTTCACCCTTATCGAAGAATTTTCCATCTCGGTTAAAATTTCTATGGTCTCCTTCTGAGAAAAGAGTATTTTTATTAAACTTACCACTGAGGAGGCCGCTTGCGAGAGGAACTCTGACAATAATTCCAACATTATTTTTAGAGGCCTCTTTAAAAAATATTTCGGTGGGCTTTAGCCTGAACATATTATATATAATCTGTACTGATGCAAGACCAGGGTACTGGATTGCTTTTAATGCCTCTTCTACTTTTTCAACACTTACACCATAATGTTGAATCTTTCCATCTTTTTTCATATCATCCAAAACCTCAAATACTTCAGGCCTGAAATATACTTCAGTAGGAGGGCAATGCAGCTGGATCAGGTCAATTGTCTCAATGTCCAGTCTCTTCAAGCTGTCTTCCACAAAACCAGTAATATTTTTTCTATTATATCCCTGGGTATTGTGGGGCATTAATTTTCTGCCACTTTTTGTGGCAACATAGATTTTCCTGTTTACTTTTTTTAGGAACTTTCCAATGGCTTCTTCGCTCAAACCGTCATTATAGACATCTGCAGTATCTATAAAGTTGACCCCACTTTCTATTGCTCCATTAAATATGGCCTCTGCAGTATTCCAGTTGAATTTTTCTCCCCATTTTCCACCAAGTTGCCATGTGCCGAGAGAAACTTCTGACACTTTAAAACCAGTTTTTCCAAGTATTCTGTATTTCAAGAGTATCAACCCCCTTTTTCTCCAAGGTATTAATATTATAAAATATCTAAAATTAGTTAGTTTAGCTAAAAAACTGTTTTATAATATTCTAATAGATTTTTATCTATAAATTCAAATAAAACATCAATTTTATCACCCAGAATAAAATTATAAACTTCTATAACCCCTTTTTAGAACTTTTAGACCAAAACTCTTATCCCTAGAAATTAACCAAAATAAGCATCAAATAGGCAGAAACTGCTATATTTTTATAGTTTTTTATTTTAAATTTTTAAAAGTAATATAATATTCTGATGTTACAGTTTCTAAAGAAGACAAATGAAATTAATAAAATAATCAAAATATAGTGAATCCTATTTTTGGACTATACATCTTAATTGAACCTATTCTCATGGTCACCAGAATGCATTCTGAGACACTCGAATCAGCTTGATAATATAATTTTATATTAATAATCTTTATCTATTGTCCATATGAGCTTCTAAGTAAATATTAAAAATAAT
>JALHTA010000036.1 GCA_022865545.1 Actinomycetota bacterium
AAAGTCCTGGTCCCATTATTTATTAATAATGGAGACAGGGTTAAAATAGATACCAGGAGCGGAGAATATATTACAAGGGTTTGATGCTATAATTATGAAAATAACAAGAAGAAGGGCAAGAGAAAAAGCAGTCATCCTATTATATCAAATGGACCTGCTTAAAAAGAACCCTGAAGAAATTGTAGAAAACGACCAGTTAGTGGGAAAGAAATTTGATGAATTTTCTTTAAAACTAATAAATGGCGTAAAAGATAATTTGAAGGAAATCGATAGCATTATTAGGGAAACTGTACAAAACTGGTCACTTGACCGCATTGCTGTAATAGACCGTAATATATTAAGGGTAGCAATATACGAGATGATCTACGAGGATGATATTCCCTTAAAAGTTTCTGTTGACGAAGCTATTGAGATAGCAAAAACTCTTGGCCAAAAACCGGATACTCCAAAATTTATTAATGGAATACTTGGAAAATTTTTGAATAAAATATCAGATGATGTTAAATAAAAAGAATCTAAAAGATCTGTATCCAGAGGCCCTTGCCGCAGAAGTAGATAAAAATCTAAAACTGTATCTTAATGATTATAATCATATTCCTGGCAGATTAAAGGAAGCAATAGGGTATTGTGTGCTCAATGGTGGAAAGAGACTCAGACCTGTATTATGTCTTGCTACAGCAAAAAGCATTGGATGCAGTATCGAACAAGTGATGCCAACAGCATGTGCCATTGAATTTATTCATACATATTCATTGATCCATGATGATCTTCCAGCAATAGACAATGACGACCTTAGGCGGGGGAAACCTTCCTGTCACAAGAAATTCGGTGAAGATATTGCTATACTAACCGGCGACGCATTATTTGCCGAATCCTTTAATCTAATACTTAAGTATCAAAACTCATCTCCCGGTAAAAAACTAGAAGTGCTGAGTGAAATTATTTCTGCAGCCGGTGCTTCCGGCATGGTAGCTGGCCAGGTCATAGATGTCAGCTCTACCGGAAAGCGGACCACAAAAAAGAACCTGGAGTATATGCATTTAAATAAAACCTCCAAACTTATTATTGCAGCTATCAGGACTTCAGCAATTATATGCAATGCAAATAGTGACGTTTTAAAAAGCCTATCAATATATGGAGAAAATATTGGTCTGGTTTTTCAGATAATAGATGATATTCTTGATATCACTTCAAGTACAGGAACCTCAGGTAAAACACAGGGCAAAGATATTGATAATTCGAAAAATACTTTTCCAAGTCTGTGGGGAATGGACAAGTCCAGGAAGATTGCTAAAGAAAAAACTGAAAAAGCTATTGAATCTATCAAGGATCTTGATATCGATAAAAAGATACTTACCGATATTGCAAAGTTCATACTTATCCGAGAGGCATAGAAGTCATAAATAAAAGTAGCAAAATAAAACTAAGCTATCTGCTTATTAAAAAGGGTTTTGTATCTTCTGAGGGTAAAGCAAAAGCCATTATTATGGAAGGACGGGTATTGATAAACGGTAGTTTGGCCGAAAAACAGGGTGAAATGATGCCTCTGGACTCGAAAATTGAAATTATAGAAAAGATGCCTTATGTCTCAAGAGGAGGTCTTAAGATCGAAGGGGTATTTAATGATCTGGGTCTTGATGTATCAGGAAAACTGGCTGCTGACATTGGTTCTTCAACTGGAGGATTTACGGACTTCCTTATTCAAAAAGGTGCAGCCAGGGTAATATCAATAGATGTAGGTTATGGACTCCTGGATTGGAAACTAAGGAATTCAGAAAAAGTAGATCTTTTGGAAAAAACAAATATAAGATACCTGGATATAAAAAAAATCCCTTACAAGACTGATATTACTGTAGTCGATGTATCATTTATTTCTATAAAAAAAATAATAGAAAAAATAATGGAACTCACTATTTCAAACGGAGAAATACTGCTTCTTTTAAAACCACAATTTGAATTGGGTAAAAAAGATATTGTGAACAAGGGCATAATAAAGGATCCCGTTCTTCACTCTAAGGCGCTGGGCGGGATGATTAATCATTTAAAAGATCTACCTGTTTCTATACTTGATATAAAATTTTCAAAGATAAAGGGAGCTAAAGGAAATATTGAATTCTGGATTTATCTAAATAATTCTAAAACTTTAGCTAAATCTGATTTAAATTATGATAAAATAATCCAAGGTGCGGTGGATACCGCTCATTTATTTTTCTTAAAAGAACAATAATTCTATGAAAGTAATCGGAATAATATCAAATAATGAAAAGCAGGAAGCATTAGAAATATCTAAAGCTGTTTATGATTATTTAAAACAGAGGAATATTGAAGTGCTATTGCCAAATGAGGATGTGATGCCTGAACGGTATTCACTAAAGTCAGTCTCCCAGAAGGAATTTTCCGATAAGGCTGATGCTATTATCTCAGTCGGGGGAGATGGCACGTTCTTAAGAGCATCTAAATATAGTTTTCGTAATCAGACTCCTGTTCTTGGCATAAATGCCGGACATCTGGGATTTTTAACTGAAGTCGATCCGGAAAATATTGAACAGGCTATAAATGATCTATTAAAAGGTTCTTATTCTATTGAAAAAAGAATGCTCCTTGAAGGAAGATTGTACAAAGACGGCAAGCTGATCCGGAATACAGGATTACCGGATACTGCATTAAACGAATTTACAATAACGCGCTCCACGATTGAAAAAGTTATAAAGATGGAAATCGTGGTAAATGATATATCTATCAAGAGTTTTGTGGCGGATGGTATTATAATTGCCACCCCTACGGGTTCTACAGCATATTCGCTTTCCGCAGGCGGCCCTGTCGTAGAGCCAAAAGCAGAAACTATAATCATTACACCGATTTGCCCTCATACACTTTTTAGTAGAAGCATTATCCTTGGACCTGATAAAGTCCTTGAGGTCAGATTAAATTCTAGAAATGAAAAAGATATTTTTAGCGTAGATGGTAAGACTGTAGCACTCAGCAGGCCATCTCAATACCTTTTGAGGGTCACAAGATCCAAAAAGCAATTAAATCTCATAAGCTTTAATCCAAATGCTTTCTTTAAAATATTTAAAGAAAAGTTTATTGAAAGGATCTAGTATCTTAGATATAAAACTTTTTATTAAACAAATTTTTTTAATTTAGATTATATATTTATGCTTAAAGAGCTTCAGGTAAAAAATTTCGCTATTATAGATGATGTCAAAATATCATTTAAAGAAGGGCTGAACTGCCTTACAGGAGAAACGGGAGCGGGCAAGACACTCATAATTGAAGCAATCAATCTACTTATCGGTGAGAGAGCTGATAGCGATCTGATAAGGGATAATGAAGAAAAATTACTGGTCCAGGGATATTTTGACTTCAGAAATAATGCAGGAGTCAGGGATTTTCTTCTCTCACATAATATTCTTGAAGCTGAAGACTTCGAATCAGATATCGTAATCTCTAGAGAATTAAACAAAACCGGTAAAAATAAAGCTTTCATTAATGGCCTATATACCCAGGTCGGTATCCTAAAACAGCTTGGAAATTATTTTATTGATCTTCACGGTCAACACGAACACCAATATCTACTGGATCAAAAAACCCATATTGACATAATCGACAATTTCGGGAAAGAGCCCTTATTAGCGGTAAAGGAAAAATATATAGAATATTATGATAAATACCAGGCAAACCTGAAAAAAATAAATCAATTGCTCCAAATGCAAAAAAACCGTGAAATGCATCTGCAGGATCTTGAATTTAGATACGATGAGCTTAATAAAATAAATATGTGCGATAATGAAGAAAATGAGCTTGAAAATGAGCTCAGGATATTAAAAAATTATGAAAATATCTATAAACTTGTTTCAGAGGCTGAAGAGACTGTTAAGGGAAATAGTGAAGAAAACAGCAGCCTTTCCGATAAAGTATTCCTTCTCCAAAAAAATATTAGCCAGTTGTCCGGTATCGATCATAATTTTAAAGCTTATTCTGAAAGGATAAGCCTTCTAGCCGATCTCATAGGGGAAATAAGCCATTTCATTAGCAGTTATCTATCAGATTTTGAGTTCAGCCGCGAAAGACTTGATGAGGTCCAGCAAAGACTGTTTCAGTTATCTGAAGTAAAAAAGAAATATAATATTGATCTGGAAAATATAGGTGAATATATAGAAAAGATTAAAGATGAAATCGAAGGTTATCAGAGCCTGGATCAAGATATAGAAAAAGTTGAAAATGAACTATTATTAATAAAGAGGGAACTTATAGAGAGTGCGATACTCTTAAGCTCTTGCAGGGACAAAGCAAAAGCTGTGCTTGAAGAAAAAATAATAGGTGAGCTAAAAGATCTTAATTTTAAATCAGTTTCCTTTACAGCAAAAAGACTGTATGTAACTGATGATGAAGGTATCGAAATAGATGGTAAAACTGTAAAGTTTAACAGAAATGGCATAGACGACCTCCAGTTTTATATATCTTTAAATATAGGAGAGACTGAAAGGCCGCTCAAGAAAGTAGCTTCGGGTGGGGAAATATCAAGAATAATGCTTGCCTTGAAATCTGCGCTAAGCTCAGCTGATAATATCTCAACTATGGTCTTCGATGAGATAGATTCAGGAATCGGGGGTACTACTTCTATTGTTGTAGGTGAGAAGATCTATAATATATCAATGTCAAAGCAGGTAATCGTCATCACGCATCTTGCACAGATAGCTTGTTTTTCCGATCATCATTATTTTATTGATAAATATATTGAAGGTAACCGGACAAAAATAAGGATAAAGAGATTAGAAGATCATGATAGGACTATTGAGATCTCAAGAATGCTTGGAGGTATTGGTGATATTGATATTTCTTTATAGCATGCGGAGGATTTGGTTGGTAGATGTAATGAAATAAAGGTAAACCTGATGGAGGAGAAAATAGAAGTTGGAA
>JALHTA010000342.1 GCA_022865545.1 Actinomycetota bacterium
AGATCATATTATTTACGGGTTTTAGTACAAATTTCCACAGTACTATAACCAGTATCACAAAAACTACTATCGACCAGAAGATAGTACTAGTCATCGGATTTAATATCTGAAGTACTTCTTCCAAATTACCCACACCTCTTCCAAATACTATTTTTATTTAAATAAACTTATCTTTTTAACCTCTGGCCCATTAGGCTACAAAGATAAGCAGGAAAGCAACTACCAGAGCATAAAGTGCAATAGCTTCTGCGAAAGCTATCCCGATAAACATGGCAGTCTGAATCTGGCCGGCTGCTTCCGGCTGTCTGGCTATACCTTCCAATGCTTTCCCAACCAGATTACCGATTGCAATAGCAGGTCCGATCGCTCCTACTCCCATTACAAAACCAGCTGCTAGCATTGCTGCTGTTTTCGAATCCATAAAATTCCTCCTAGTCTTAAGAACTTACCTTTTATTAATAAAATATTGATTAATGTTTTGGTTTCACTGCTTCCCCAATATACATAGCTGAAAGAACCGCAAAAATATAGGCCTGGATAGCAGAAACAAATATTTCAAATATATTCATTATTACTGCAAACGGTACAATAGGTATTGCCAAAAAATAACTTTTAAAATAAAGGATCAAGCCATAAAGCACAAAAATAATAGTATGTCCCGCCAGCATATTGGCCATAAGCCTGACAAACAGTGAGAATGGCTTTGCTATCATGCTTATCAGTTCTATGGGTACCACAATAACATACATCCAGGAAGGAACCGAGGAGGGTGCCAAAGTCCTTGCCAGTCCCTTTATTCCATGCTTTCTAAGGTTTGTTATCTGAACTATAAAAAAGACGATCAGGGCCAGGGTCACCGGTACCATTGGATTTGATGTGGGGGTATACGCTCCGGGTATGAGCCCTATCATATTATTGGCAAGTACAAATACAAATATCCCTGCGATCAAAGGGACCCACCCTTTTCCTTCTTTTTTGCCTATCATATTATAGACCATATTCCTTTTAACAAAGGTAAGCAGCAGTTCGATCACTGCCTGTCTCTTGCCGGGGATCACCTTCGGTTTTAATGCCAGAACGATAAAAAGGGTAAGGAATATAAATGCTGCCGCAAACATGGACAATGTCAGGTTGGTAATGGATATATCTATTCCAAATACCTTTATGGGAACTATTACCTCCAGATGAAAATGTTCAAGTACATGCACTATTTTCTCCCAGGTCTATTTAAATAATAATTTTTTCTTTATAAGAAAGGTCTCTATATTTAAAAATATAGCAAAAAACACCACAAAGGAAATAATGAAAGCCATGATATTTACAAAATCCAGCCAGAAGACGAGATAGAATATCCCCCCAAGAAAGATTATCTTCAGTACGAATGAAAGTATCACAAACCTGGCTGCTTTCATGGACCCCCTGCGGAATACCCACCGGTAAAAGATAAGTGTAAATACAAACACCATAAACGCAATAAATGAGCTGATTATTATGGCAATTGAAATCTCAAAGGAAAGTGTAAAATACAGGATCAGGGCCAGCAGCACAAGACTAGCCAGTATATATAGTGAAATGTTCCTTATGCTGGTCAGCTTCTGGTTTTCTGTCATATACTGGGACCTGCCTCTGGCCAAATAATAAAATATTTATTTATGATCACTAAGGCCCTCTCCAGTCAAACTCCTTAAGGACCATAACCATAAAA
>JALHTA010000037.1 GCA_022865545.1 Actinomycetota bacterium
AAAAACATGATTCACCTATATTATTTTGCTTTTCGCTAACGTAATTTGAAATACCTCCAGTCTAAGGAGCGCATTCCCTCTGTAGAAGTAAAAACTTGTCTTTCTCAGGGCCTTTTTCCATCAACTTAAGATAGGTTTCTTCTATATCATTTATAAGCCGCTCTTGAGAATACCTTTGCTCAACAAATACTCGCGCCCTTTTTATACGCTCTTCCGTTTCGCATCTACCATTCTCAGTAAGATATTTGAGTCCTTTAGAAAATCCGAATACATCATCATTTCGGCAAAGAATCCCTCTTTCACATACTGTAAAATCGTTAGATTGTTGGATATTGTCTGGAGCTCCTAACAAATCCAGCACACCACCTGCATCGGTTGCAATTACTGGAACTGAAGAAGCCATAGCCTCAATAATGGAAACAGGAGTGCCTTCATTTATAGAAGTCAGTGATAGAATATCAAGATCAGCGTATACTAAAGGCACATCTCTTACCCAGCCACAGAATATAACATGATTTGAAAGACCTTGCTTATTACAATAGGCCTCCAGCTTATGCCTTAGTTCACCATCTCCTACTATTAGGAACTTTACGCACACACTAGAATTTTGCTCAAGGAATATCTTTGCTGCTTTAAGAAACATCATATGGTTTTTTATAGGAGCCAATCGTCCAATTATACCAATTAAAACTGTATCATCATCTATCCCGAATTTTTGCCTAAATTGTCCTTGCCGTAATTTACTGGACAGAAAAGGTGACAAGTCAAATCCTAATTCTATAATTTTGATTTTATCGGCCGGAGCAATTCGATATTGATAGGCAAGTTCTTTTTTCTGTGTTTTACTTATAGCTATAATTACATCCGTTACCATAGCAAATAGACGTTCAATCCACACGAACATCAATGATTTCAAAGGACTAAAATAGCCTTTAAAAATATGCCCATGAAAAGTGTGAACTACGCGTATGTGCTTAGCACAAAAAAGATTATATGCGCATACAGCAATCCTGGCGCTGGTGCCGGCTTTAGCTGTATGTGTATGGACAATATCAGGTTTTTCTATGTAAAGCATTCTGAAAATTTGAAAAAAAGCCATAAAATCCATTTTAAGGCTTATCTCTCTTTGGAGTTCGGGAATAACTATGGGTTTATTTTCCATAGATTCAAACAGGTAGCTCATATCCCCTTCTTGAGGAGATATCTTGCCTGTCACCAAAGTTGATTCAAATCTTTCAGTATTCAATCCTTTTATTAATAAATAAATATGAATAGCAGGTCCGCCTATGTTAAGACGAGCAATCAAACGCAATATCTTAATCTTTTCTTTCTTTACTTCAGCTTTTGCTATCTTTTTGTATTTTATGCTAAGCTTTTGATTGCTATACCAGACACGTATTCCGTTGGCGACAAGAGTAAAAACAAGCCTTATTGAAAGTCCTACAATAACTAGAAACTTCATAAACCAAAGAAAAGGCTTGTTGTACTTATTGAAAAGTATATAGCCGCTCTTATGAAATTCAAAAATGGACCTAATCAATAATTGATCACTACTTATCCCAACAAAATGAACAACAGCAGATCGTGGGAAATAAACTACTCTCCATCCATTCTCCCACATACGCCTACACCAGTCAGCATCCTCCCAGTACATAAAAAAGTGCTCGTCTAAGAGTCC
>JALHTA010000038.1 GCA_022865545.1 Actinomycetota bacterium
TCCAAAGATCGAGGGAGCCCTTGTACCTCTTGCCCTTGAGAAGCAGATTGCCGTGATACTTATGAAGCCTGTAGCAGATGGTTATCTGTGGAGATCTGCAGAGACTGCATTTAGGTATGCTTTAAGCCAGCCGGCTTCAGTAGTCGTCACGGGCATGAATAATAAGGAGATGCTTGAAAAAGATATTGAATATGCCAGGAATTTCAAACCACTCAATGAGATAGAAAAAGAGGAGATCTATAAAAATGCACCTGAGCTCGGTAATTATGTATGCAGGCAGTGCATGAAATGCCTACCTTGTCCGGAAAATATCGACATTCCCCTAATATGTAAATTAGAAGGATATTATGATAGGCAGATGGACAATGGTATTATAAATAATTCTTCAGACTATGCTTTAAGGGAGCGTTTAAAGTCCTGGTATGGCGGAGAGGATATTGCTAAGGAAAATTACAAAGCCCTAAAAATAAAGGCTGATAAGTGTACCGAATGCGGGGACTGCATACCCAGATGTCCCTATAATATAGATATAATTGAAAAGCTAAAAAATATTGATTTTAAACTGGGAAAAAGAAAATTCTTTTAGGTATTATCATCCTTTTTTCCTGATAGTGCATTAAATTTTTCCGTAAAGTCCTTTATCCTTTCATCGATCAAGAAATTAATTGTGTCTTTGGGAAATTTACCGGTTTTTCCACGCTTACCGGTTTTAATGCCAGTTAAGACCTCTATTCCCTCGTCTATGGTTTTTATACCATAAATACTGAAGTTACCGGCCTCTACTTCTTTTATTACTTCATCCTTTAACATAAGATTTTTGATATTGCTATGGGGAATAAGGACCCCCTGCTTTCTGTTTAAGCCTCTCATCTTGCAGACCTCAAAGAAGCCTTCGATCTTTTCATTAACCCCGCCAATAGCCTGCACTTCTCCTTTTTGGTTTACTGACCCGGTAACTGCAAGATCCTGACCGATCGGCACTCCAGAGAGGGCAGAGAGCATGGCATAAAGTTCAGCACTGGAAGCACTGTCTCCCTCGATTCCTCCATAGCTCTGCTCGAATACTATCCTGGCGGAAATATTCAAGGGCCTATCTACGGCATATTTTTCAGTCAAATAACCAGATAGGATGAGAACACCTTTTGTATGTATGGGACCGCCCATTTTTGTCTCCCTCTCAATGTCGATTATTCCTGCTTTACCCATACCTACTGAGACTGTGACCCTGGAAGGTCTTCCAAAAGAATAATCACCAAGACTTAGCACTGATAATCCATTTACCTGGCCGACAACATTCCCGGTTGTATCGATTAGCATAGTGCCATCTTTCATCATTTCCCTGATCTTTTCCTGGATAAGGTTTGAACGGTAATGTTTTTCTTCTATTGCCTTTGTGATATGCTCTTCCTTAATAAAGCTATTACCGCTTGCTTTTGCATAGTAATTTGCTTCAGTAATTATATTTGAAATTTCCGAAAACCTTGTTGATATCTTGTTTTGATCACCGGCAAGTCTTGTGCCGTATTCCAGTATTTTTGCAACTGCTGAAGATTTGAGATGATTTAAATTCTCCTTTATACAGAGGGTGCAGATAAACCTGGCATAGTTTTTGATATTGGCACTATCCCTTTTCATAACAAGGTCATAGTCCGCCTTTACTTTAAAATGTTTTTTAAACTCACTGTCCGCATTATATAAAATATTATAGTGATAGGGGATTCCAATAAGGATAACTTTTATGTTTAAAGGGATAGGCTCCGGTTTCAAGCCCTTGGTTGATATCATTCCGAGTTTTTCACCAGGTTCTTCAATAGTTATCTTTTTATCCCTTAAAGACATTTTAAGGCTATCCCAAGAAAACATATTTTTAAAAAGATCCTCTACCGGCATTACTATAAAACCATTATTTGCTTTGTGCAATGAACCCGAATGTATCATTGTAAAATCTGTGGACAATACTCCAAATTGAGCTTCCTTTTCTATTCTTCCAAATAGGTTCTGGTGAGTGGGATTCTGCTCTATAATTACCGGGGCACCGCTAAGCCCGGAATTATCCACCAGCACATTTACTTCATATTTTTTAAATGGCAATTCCTTCATCCATGGGAACATATTAGGCATTGCTCCCTTGGCCGGTTTTAGAGGGAGAAAGTTATTTATATTTTTAAGAATATCTTTCTCTACTTCCTCAATATAGTCCCGGACACCCTGATTATCCTTATAATTTTCTTTTATATCATTTACAAATCTCTCTATGCTGTATAATGCCACTTTGTGATTTAGTTTTTTTACTTCATTATTGATCTTCCGGTCGAGGTCCCTGATCCTATTTACTGTATTCTGAAGGGCTTTATTTACCCCCACTTTCTTGGATTGTATTTCATCTTTCTGTTTCTGTGAAAGATCTAAATACTGATCCTCTGTCATTGGTTTTACACCAATAGCCGGAACCACAAAAAAACCTATCTGCGTAGTCTTTAGAGCAAAACCCTGCTGATGTGCTTTTTTCCTAAGATCTTGAAGAAGCCGGTTTTTCTGCTCTTCTATAACTCTAGTAATAGATTCCTTTTTCTCAGCATAATCCTTATTGGAAAATGTCTTTGGTAAAAGCTCCCTTATAGAACTTATAAAAGCTCCCATATTATCTGCAAAGACCTTTCCTTTTCCTGTTGGAAGTTTTACAGCTTTTGGTTCATAAGAATTTTTAAAATTATTGACATAGACCCAATCAGGAGGTATTGGTTTACTCTTTGCCAGCTCTTCCACGAAA
>JALHTA010000039.1 GCA_022865545.1 Actinomycetota bacterium
CGCTCCATGCCCTTAAGTGATGCATTCATCCCTGCCTGATCGCTGTCAAAGACAAGTACAATATTTTTAGTAAACCTTCCAAGGATCTTTATCTGGTCAGAGGTAAGTGCCGTACCAAGACTGGCAACTGCATTCTTGATCCCTGATTGGTAGAGTGCCATTACATCCGTATATCCCTCCACTATCAATACTTCATCCATGTCTACTATTAAATTTTTAGCCTGATAGATATGGTAACTATTTTTACTTTTTGAAAATATTTTAGTCTCGGGGGTATTTATATATTTCGCACTCTGCTTGGCTGTATTTGATTTTTCAGTGATGATCCTTCCGCCAAAACCAATAGGTTTTCCTATTATATCCTCAATTGGAAACATTATCCTTCCCCTGAACCGGTCGTACACGGCACCTTTCTTCCTGGTACTCTCAATAGCCAATCCACTATCTATGACTTCCTTTGGCTCAAATTTCCTCTTCATTATGAAGTTTGTAAAATTATCCCAGAGATCCATACTATAGCCTACTTCAAATTCCTGTATGGTCTTTTCTGTAAATCCTCTTTTCTTAAGGTAATCAAGAGGTATTCTTCCTGCCTTACTGTTAAAGAGGATGAATTGATAATATTTTTTGGCCAGTTCATTTATCTCATAGAGTCTATTACGGACTTTTCCTGATTCCCTTGAACCTCCTGAAAGATTATACTTTAGCTTATATCCCACTTTATTTGCCAGGAATTCAACTGATTCAATAAAGTCCATATTTTCAATTTTCTCAACAAAACTGATTATATCTCCACCTTCTCCACAACCAAAACAATGATATAGCTGTTTGGTCTGGTCCACGGAAAAAGATGTAGTCTTCTCCTTGTGGAATGGGCATAGGCCGGAATAGCTTTTACCGGATTTTTTTAGTTTCACATAACCAGACACTACACTATATATATCAGCATGTGATTTTAATTCTTCTACTTCGCCTTCTTTTAGACTTCTGGACATAATTAATTATTCTGCGACCATAATAATCTATAGAACTATAAATGTGTAATATATACATCTTTGTAAAGGATCAGCTAAGCTGATCCAAACATATATAATTTTATCACATAAGAAGCATGTGCTGTTAATAGAAAAATAATTATTAATAAAAAATCAGGACCCTAAAGGATAACTATGATCCAGTGGGCCCTGCTTGTTTTAAAGTAATTTCTATATAAATCTGGTTTTAAGTTCATAACCTTTATTATATATCTTATACTACTCCTTGTTTTCTCCTGTGTCTGTTTCCTCCATTATTGCTGCTTGAGCTGCCGCTAGACGTGCTACAGGCACCCTGTATGGAGAGGCACTGACATAATCCATTCCGACTTTATGGCAGAATTCGATAGACTTCGGATCTCCTCCATGCTCGCCGCATATCCCGACCTTGAGGTCTTTCCTTGTCTTTCTTCCCTTTTCAAACCCTGTCTTAATCAACTCTCCTACTCCGCCAATATCAAGTGTTGCAAAAGGATCTTTGGCAAGTATTCCCTGTTCGATATAGGCCGGAAGGAACTTTCCTGAATCATCTCTTGAGAAGCCATAAGTCATCTGGGTGAGGTCATTTGTGCCGAAGCTGAAAAATTCTGCTTCTCTTGCGATCTTATCCGCTATCAAGCATGCTCTTGGGACCTCTATCATGGTACCTATCTTATATGCAAATTTCAGGTTTTTTTCATTCATCACTTCATCAGCAATTGAGACGATCTTTTCCCTGATTATCTTTATTTCCATTAGACTGCCTACAAGAGGAACCATTACTTCAGGTTGTATATCGTATCCCTCTTTGGTGAGATCGGCAGCTGCCTCAAAAATAGCTCTTGCCTGCATCTCGACGATCTCCGGGTAAGTTATCGATAATCTGCAACCTCTGTGACCGAGCATCGGATTCATCTCGTGAAGCGAAATTATTGTAGATTTAAGTTCGTCAAAAGTCATCCCCATTTCTGTGGCAATTTCCTTTATATCCTCTTCCTCTGTTGGAAGGAACTCGTGAAGAGGAGGGTCAAGAAGCCTTATGGTTACCGGAAGACCTTTCATGACTTTAAATATCTCATAAAAGTCTTTTCTCTGCATGGGCAGCAGTTCCAACAGTGCTTTTCTTCTTTCGTCCTCATTTGAAGATACTATCATCTTTCTTACGGATTTTATTCTTTCACCCTCAAAGAACATATGCTCGGTTCGGCAAAGGCCGATCCCTTCAGCACCAAAGCTAAGTGCTACTTCAGAATCTTTCGGAGTATCAGCATTAGTCCTTATGCCAAGTCTTTTGAAATCATTAACCCAGCTCATAAAGGTTTCAAAATTTTCATTAAGTTCCGGGTCCACAACAGGTATCTGACCGACAAAGACCTCTCCTGTCGAACCATCAAGTGTTATCCATTCACCTTTTTTAACCTGTGTCCCATTTACTTCAAAGTACTGTTTGTCCTCAAAAACCTTGATCGTCTCAGCACCGGCAACACAGCATTTTCCCATTCCACGGGCCACTACTGCAGCATGTGATGTCATGCCGCCACGTGCGGTCAGGATTCCCTGTGCCGCTGCCATTCACTGTATGTCTTCAGGAGAAGTCTCTGTCCTTACAAGTATTACATTACCATTCTTTGCTTCTTCAACTGCATCATCTGCATCAAATACAGCCTTACCGAGGGCTGCTCCTGGCGATGCAGGAAGACCTTTTGCAAGAACTTCTGCGTTTTCTTTTGCCTTCTTGTCCAGCTGCTTGTGAAGGAGCTGGTCAAGCATCTGAGGCTCCACTCTGGTAACGGCTGTTTTTATATCTATAAAGTCCTGTTCGACCATATCTACAGCGATCTGCAGTGCTGCTGCAGCAGTTCTCTTACCGGTCCTGGTCTGAAGTATAAAGAGCTTGCCTTCCTGAATCGTGAACTCCAGATCCTGCATATCCTTATAATGGTCTTCAAGCTTATTTCTGATTTCTATGAGAAGTTTGAAGTTTTCAGGCATTTCCTTTTCCAGTTTTGCAATCGGTTGAGGTGTCCTTATACCGGCAACTACATCTTCTCCCTGTGCATTTATCAAATATTCTCCATAGAAGAGATCCTCACCTGTAGATGGGTCCCTTGTGAATGCTACTCCTGTCCCTGATGTTTGTCCCATATTACCGAATACCATTGTCTGTACATTTACTGCTGTACCAATGTTATGAGGTATATCACTTAAGTTTCTATAAGCAGTGGCTCTTTTATTGTTCCAGGAACCAAATACTGCATCTATTGACATTTTTAGCTGTTCCCTGGGATCCTCAGGAAAACTTTTGCCTTTTGCATCCTTGATTATCTTCTTGTAATCATCAACAAGTTCTTTTAAGTCCTGGCCAGTCAGTTCAGTATCAAACGAAACACCTTTACTATCCTTCTTTGCCTGGATCGCTTTTTCGAATTCATCATGCTCAACTCCCATGACAACATCCCCAAACATCTGGACAAATCTCCTGTAAGCATCCCAGCCAAATCTTTCATTTCCGGTTTTAGTGATAATGCCTTTAACTGATATATCATTCAAACCAAGGTTCAAGACAGTGTCCATCATGCCTGGCATCGATACGGCAGCCCCTGAACGGACCGAGACCAGAAGTGGATTATTCTTATCCCCAAAACTCATTTCCATCTTCTCTTCCAGTTTTTTAAGATTTTCTTCGATCTGTCCCTCTAGACCCTCGGGCCATCTCTCACCAAGATCATAATATAGATTACATACTTCTGTGGAAATAGTAAAACCTGGAGGAACTGGAAGACCTATATTGGTCATCTCTGAAAGATTTGCTCCCTTCCCTCCAAGGAGTTTTTTCATCTCCTTTTTACCTTCACCAAAAAAGTACACATACTTTTTAGATGTCATTATTAAATCCCTTCTCCCCTATAATATATTTTGTACAAATACAAATTGACACATGATATCAAATATTTAATAAAAAATTAAGTAAAAAATCATTTGAGCACTGTATTACATTTAAAAAATGGATAAAGATAGTATATTATTGCTTTATCTAATTACTTTCTATTATAAGCTTTGAAAAATCTGCCATGTCTAAATAGTAATCCACTACTTTCTTTAATATATTGATACGATTTGCTTTTACTGATGGATCCTTATCCATGACAAGTACTTCATCAAAAAAAGCATCGACTACCTTACCAAATTTCTCCATCTCTTTAAGCAGTAGTGTGTAATCCTTATTATTAATTAAAGTATTTTTTCTGTCCAAAACATCCTTTAGTGATTTAAATAGATTTTTCTCATGTTCTTCAACAAACAGTCCCTCATCTATATGGGTGAATTTCTTCTTTGATATTATATTTTGGCTTCGACTCATCGGCCAAACGATAGACTTAATGTCGTTTTTTAAAATAAACTCCTCGATAGCCTTAAAACGTTTATCGATATCAGTGATAGATCCTGTTCCGGAGCCAAGAACAGCATCCAGAATATCCATTCTTCTGTCCTGGCTGTCAAGAAGGAATCTCTGGCGTGCTATTATAAAGTCAAATATTTTTTCCGCACTATCTTCTCTGGTGGATTTTTTTAGTTCAAAAGAATCAGAATATAGCTTAATATTAAAAACAATCAGGTCTTTAAGGTCAATATCATAATTTCCCTCAAGTATCGATCTTACTATGCCTGAAGCTTTCCTTCTAAGAGCAAAAGGATCTTCAGAACCTGAAGGAATGTTTCCAACCATAAACATCCCGGTTATAGTATCGATCTTATCTGAAAGCGAAAGTATCCTACCGGTGTCTGTCCCGGGAAGATCGTCCCCTGCAAACCTTGGAAGGTAGTGCTCAAATACGGCACTTGTCACAGGATCTGAATGTCCCCTCTCTTTCGAATACTCACGACCGACGACACCCTGGAGTTCCGGAAACTCCACCACAAGATTAGTCACAAGATCGCATTTACACATGGCACTGGCATTTTTTAAGTCCTCTTTAATCGTGCTGCTTAGACTTTTTATACTTGCGTCCAGTTTGTCTGCAATATAAAGGCTTATCTTCTTTAAACGATCCTGTTTATCTTTCATATTGCCGAGCCCGAAATAAAATATTACACCTTCAAGCTTTTTCTCCCAATAAGAAAAATCATGTTTTCTGTCCTGTTCATAAAAGAAAGCCGCATCAGAAAGTCTCGCTTTGAGTACCCTTTCATTACCTTTCTTGATATCACCATTATCCGATCTACCATTCTGGACGATCAAGAAGTCTGTGGTGACTTTCCCCTTATCATCTAATACCGGAAAATATTTTTGATGATATTGTATGGCTTCCTTCAATATATCCGCTGGCATATAAAGAAAATCAGAAGGAAATTCTCCCACCAGTACATTTGGTATCTCGATCAGGTCAACTACTTCTTCGAGTAATTTCTCATCCACAAGGGACCTGTATTTTCCTTTCCACCTCTCCTTTTCGATCTTTTGGATCTGGGCGTGGATCATATCACTTCTTTTTTGTGGATCAGCAATAGCATTTCCATCTTTTTCAAGGATATTGAAATAGTCCTTTGCCTCTTCTATTCTAAGGGGAGCTCTATTAAGTGTCCTATGACCATAAGTAAATCTGTCTGAATCTACATTTTCAATACTTAGCTCTATGACTTCAGTACCAAAAAGAACAAGCAGCCAGCGTATTGGCCTTATGAACCTGGTCCCGTAATCACCCCAGTACATCTGCTTTTTAAATGTCACTGAAAGTATTGTGTCCTTTAATACTCCGGGAAGTATCTCATAAGTATTTTTACCTTCCTGGACTATCTTTTTCCCAAGATAGATCCCCTTACCCTTGATTTCAATATCCTCCAGATCTTCTACTCTTAGCCCGAGGCTTTTTGCAAAACCTGAGGCAGCTTGATTTGGTTTTCCATCTGGACCAATTGAAATATTTTTTGGGGGTCCTGTGACTACTTTTTCTTCAGACTTCTGCATCAAGCTAAGGTCTTTTATATAGACAGTTATCCTGCGGGGAGAGTGAAAGACAGAAATTTTACCAAAATCAATACGGTTTGAGGCAATGTTTTTTTCAAGAAGAGTCTTAAAGCTTGCTGCACCTTCCCTTATGCATGAAGGAGGGAGCTCCTCTGTTCCGATTTCTAAAATAAGGTCTTTTCCCATATCTTAACTTCCTGTCTTCTTTAGCAAGGGGAATCCCAGTTCCTCTCTCTGGTCAATATAAGCCTGGCATAGGGCTTTTGCCTGCTTCCTTACCCTGGCAATATATGATGTTCTCTGTGCGACACCTACTGCCTCTCTTGCATCCAGAAGATTAAATACATGTGAGCACTTAAGGACATACTCGCAGGCTACAAATACCAGTCCATTGTCTATCGCACTATTAAATTCTTTTTCGAATTTATCAAACAAATCCAGTAGCATACTGATATCTGCTATTTCAAAATTATATTTTGACCATTGTTTTTCCGATTCAAGATGAACATCTTTATAGGTAATGCTGTCATTCCATGCAAGCTCCCAGAAACTTTCCTTATCCTGAAGATACATTGCTATTCTTTCTAGTCCATATGTGATCTCTGCAGATACCGGCTTTAAGGCAAGGCCGCCCATCTGCTGAAAATAAGTAAACTGGGTTATCTCCATCCCATCGGCCCATACTTCCCAGCCAAGTCCTGCTGCACCTATTGTTGGAGACGCCCAATCATCTTCAACAAATCTTATATCGTGTCCCGGAATATCTACACCGAGACTCTCAAGCGATCCAAGGTAAAGATCTATTACATCATCAGGTGAAGGTTTTAAAAGTACCTGGAATTGATAATAGAACTGGCTCCTGAAAGGATTCTCTCCATACCTGCCGTCCGTATGTCTCCTGGAAGGTTCGACATATGCCACTTTCCAGGGCTCGGGACCGAGGCATCTCAGGAAAGTATCGGGGTTGAAAGTACCTGCTCCCTTTTCCAGATCAAGGGGTTGTTTTATAATGCAGCCCTTACCGGCCCAATATTTTTGTAAATTGAATATGATATCCTGAAAATTCATAGTCCCTTATTTTAATCATATTGAATTTAATAGTCAATTAACCAGATGGTGATTTTATCCTCAAATAGATAAACTTCGGGTATACATTATATAACAGTTTCTAAAAATAACTGTATACAGGTAAATATTAGATTGAGTGGATCATGTGTATTTCCTATGCAATATCTGGATTTTTTTCAATAAGAAATATACCGTTTACAGCAAAAACATTTGGTAGAAACCTTACAATATTCTCATTCCCGAGATAATATGCATCAATTATTTTTATATTTTTATCCGCACAATAGATTTTAAAATCCTTCAGACTGCCAAAATGTATATTGGGGGAATTGTACCACTGGTAAGGCAGGGAAGAAGTTACTGGTGCCAGGCCTTTAAAAAATAAATCGAACCGGGCTTTGATATAAGCAAAGTTTGGAAATCCGATTATGACTTTTTTTCCCACCCTGAAGGTTTCATTCAGTAAAAATTCCATATTTTTTATTTCCTGGATGATCTGATTAAGAATTACATAATCAAAGGCATTATCGGGATAATCCTTAAGTCCATTTTCAATATCCCTGTGGTATACTGAAAGCCCTTTTTCCACACAGCTATAGATATTCTCTTCATTTAATTCCACGCCTTCAGCTTTTATCTTTTTTACCGTCGCCAGATTGTA
Organism: Actinomycetota bacterium; assembly: GCA_022865545.1. Lineage (GTDB taxonomy): Bacteria > Actinomycetota > Humimicrobiia > Humimicrobiales > Humimicrobiaceae > M55B120. The sequence continues at coordinate 7,709 of JALHTA010000039.1, forward strand.
TAGTAATTCTCCATCACCACAACCCAGGTCCAGTACTTTTGATCCTTTATTTACAATATCAATTATTATCTTATGATCCAGTTTGATTATTTTATCTTCCATCTCCCACTTCTCTATATATCCTACTTAAAAAATGTTTTACAAGGCTTGTCTCTTCTCTCATCTCGATTAAAAATGCATCATGGCCATAACTGGAATCTATCTCACAATAACTAACGTCCACACTTCCTGCCTTAAGTTTTCTTACTATCCCGATTGACTGATAAGGTGGATACAGCCAATCTGATTTAAATGAAATCACCAGAAATCTTATATTCTCCTCCTTGCTCTTTAGAGCCAGGGCATTACTCGCCGATATATCAAAATAATCTATAGCTTTTGTTATATAAAGATATGAGTTTGCATCAAATCTTTTTACAAAGTCATCACCTTTATAATGGAGATATCCTTCAACCTCAAAATCCGGATGAAAAGCAAAATTATAGTTTCCACTCTTGAGCTTTCTTGAAAACTTCTCTTCCATCGATGTATCACTCATATAAGTTATGTGGCCTATCATCCTGGCAAGGGCCAGCCCCCTCTTTGGAGAAGCTGATCCATAATAATCTCCATTTTTCCATTCAAGGTCAGACATTATAGCCTGCCTTCCGACTTCATTGAATGCTATCTGTTGGGGAGAGTGCTTCAGTCCTGTTGCAACAGGTATAGCTGACCGTACCATCTCAGGAAATGATCTTACCCATTGGAGTACCTGCATACCCCCCATAGAGCCACCCGCCAAACTGAGAAGCTTTTCAATACCCAGGTGATCTATCAGGTATTTTTGAGCCTTTACAATATCTGAAATAGTGATCATGGGAAAATCAAGTCCGTATGGCTTACCTTTGGCAGGATTCAGTGATGAAGGGCCCGTACTGCCCTTGCATCCGCCAAGGACATTGGAACATATAACAAAATACTTATCAGTATCAAATGCTTTCCCGGGTCCTATCATATTATCCCACCATCCTGGTTTCTTATCTCCCTCATGCCAGCCGGCAGCATGTGCGTCACCAGAAAGTGCGTGGAGTATTAGGACCGCATTATCCTTTCGGGCATTAAGTGTACCATAAGTCTCATATGCCAGTGTCACTGGACCCAGCTTTTTCCCTAATTCCAGTACTAAATGATCAGGCGGTTCCGCAAATTTAAAATATTTAGTCTTTACAAAACCAAGGCCATCAAATCCTGGTTGGGTCAGATTTTCATTTTGTATTTTATCTTTCATCCTCACGTTTTATCAATGGCTTGTTTTATATCAGAGATTATATCACTTATATCTTCTATGCCTACCGAGAGTCTTATGAAATCAGGAGTGACACCCGTTGCAGCCTGCTCTTCGGCGTTTAACTGCTGGTGAGTGGTGCTTGATGGATGGATAGCCAATGTTTTGGCATCCCCTATATTTGCGAGATGGGACACCAGCTCAAGGGAGTTTATAAACTTCTTTCCCGCTTCAACCCCGCCTTTTATACCAAAACCTACTATTGCGCCTGCTCCCCTTTTTAGATACTTTTTAGCTTTTCCGCTTTCTTTACTTGAGGGCAGTCCGGGATAATTTACCCAATTGACTTTGGGATCATTTTCAAGGAATTTAGCGACTTTGAGCGCATTTTCTGAATGCCTTACTATTCTCAGATGAAGAGTTTCCAATCCCTGTATTAGTAAGAATGAATTAAAAGGTGAAAGGCAGGATCCCAAATCCCTTAAAAGCTTTACGCGTGCCTTTAGGATATATGCAATATTTCCAACTCCCTTAAATGCCTCAATAAAATCCATTCCATGATAACTGGGGTCAGGATCGGCTATTAGTGGAAATTTACCATTATCCCACTTAAAATTGCCTGAATCCACAATGATGCCGCCGATCGATGTCCCGTGGCCGCCAATAAACTTGGTAGCAGAATAAGTTATTATATCTGCACCGTAATCAAAAGGCTTCAGTAGATATGGGGTTGTGGTATTATCGATTATAAGTGGTATATTATTTGAATGTGCGATATCTGCCAGACCCTCAATGTCTGTGATATTTAATTTTGGATTCCCAATCGACTCCGCATATACTGCTTTTGTTTTTTCAGTAATAGCTTTTTTAAAACCATCAAGATCTTCTGAGTCAACAAACTTTACCTTTATTCCAAAACGTTTGAATGTATTTTCAAATAAGGTATAGGTGCCGCCATAAAGATTATCTGCTGATACTATCTCGTCTCCATTCTGGGCAATGTTTAAAATAGCAATCGTTTCAGCAGCCTGTCCGCTTGCAACTGCAAGAGCGCCCACTCCACCTTCAAGCAGAGCGACTCTTTTTTCCAGTACGTCATTTGTAGGATTCATTATACGGCTGTATATATTACCAAATTCCTTTAAGCCAAAAAGGTTTGCCGCATGATCGGTATCCTTGAATTGATACGATGTTGTCTGGTAGATAGGAACCGCTCTTGAATAAGTACTCGTATCAGGTTCATGACCCCCATGTAATAATATAGTATCATCATTTAATTTTATTTCTGGACCAGTCATCTCTTTTTCTCCTTTTTCTATAATATTTATAAATCAAAAATTTCTGTTGATAAGTAGCGCTCACCAGTATCAGGAAGAATAACCACTATTAATTTGTCCTTACTTTCTTTTCTTTTTCCTACCTCTATTGCCGCTTTTACTGCTGCTCCTGAAGATATGCCGCAAAAAATACCTTCTTCCCTGGCAAGTATTCTGGCAGTTTTGATCGCATCTTCATTTTTAACTTTTATTATCTCATCTATAAGGTCTACATTTAAAACACCGGGAATAAACCCCGCACCAATACCCTGTATCTTATGGGGACCGGGTTTGCCTCCCGATAGAACCGGAGAGTCATACGGTTCCACTGCAATTGCCTTAAAATCTGTTTTTCGTTTTTTTAATACCTCTGTTATGCCTGTAATAGTTCCCCCCGTGCCTACTCCGCTTATTAGGATATCAATTTTCCCATCGGTATCCTTCCATATCTCTTCTGCCGTAGTTTCCCGGTGAATTTTGGGATTGGAACTATTATTGAATTGCTGCAGCACTATGGAATTTTTAGTATCTTTTTGTATTTTTTCAGCTTCCTTGACTGCGCCATTCATTCCTTCCTGTCCGGGGGTAAGGACCAATTCTGCTCCAAAGGCCCCTAATAGCTTTCTACGTTCGATTGACATGGTATCTGGCATAGTAAGGATCAACTTATATCCTTTGACTGCACAAATATAGGCAAGGGCTATTCCGGTATTACCGCTGGTAGGCTCGATTATACTGGTATCTTTTTTGATCAGTCCTTTCTTTTCAGCATCTCTTATCATAGAAAATCCTATCCTGTCTTTGACGCTGGAAAGTGGATTAAAAGATTCTAATTTGCCCACCAGTACAGTTTCTAATCCTTTTGATATTTTCTTTAATTCCACCAGCGGTGTGTTTCCGATTAATCCTATTATATCTTTTGCTATTTTCATTTACTTCTCCTCTCATTAATTAATTTTGTTTTTGACTGAGATATAGTATTACCACAAGCTTAAGAATAGTACTTATCTCTTTTTTTACGAATTTATATGCTATACATCAAGGGCCGGCTCTTTTGCTTACTTCTGTGTTTTTCTACTAAATGCTGTAAAGTTACAGATACCAAAAAATCATTTATTTTCTCATTTAATTCATTCCATAGATCCCTTGTAATACAAAAATCTGTTTTTTCACATGTTTCAGGATCTTTAATGCATTCAACTAAAGATAAAGGTCCTTCCAGTGCGGAGATTATTTCTTTTAAGGTAATATCGGCCGGAACTTTTGCAAGGGTATAACCCCCACGTGCACCCCGGCTTGAATTCACCAGTCCTGCAGCCTTTAGGCTGGGAATAATTTGTTCAAGATAACCTATTGATATCTCCTGTCTTTCTGCTATGTCCTTAAGCAATACCAGTCCTCTTCCATGATTTAGAGCAAGATCTAACATAGCTCTAGTTCCATATCTACCTTTCGTCGATATTCTAATCATGCTTTCTACCTTATATTTTCCTTAAATATTATCTTATATTACTTAGTATTCTTATATATTTAATAGGAATTATATTACAAGTACCGCAATTGTCAAGAAATTTTTCATATAATATTTTTTATAAAGAGGGTATATTTATGTTAATAAAAGTTAGTGAGGCTGGTAAATCAATATATTACACTCTCGATTTCTCCTCCACCAAGAACATAGTTTCTACCATACAATACAATTGATTGTCCCGGGGTGATAGCTTCCTGCTTTTCAGTGAAAACTACCTCGATTTTTCCATTATTTTTTATTACTGAACACCTGGCATCCTTATGATTATATCTGATCTTAGCTGTAATATGCCTGGGAGATTTTTCAGAATGAATAGTTAGATTTCCTGCAATAAGTCTTTTAGCTTTTAGTGCTTCCTTGTCACCTACTATTATTCTATTTTTAGCCGGGTTTATCCCTGTCACATAAAGAGGTGAATTTGAGTTTAGATTCAATCTTCTTCTTTGCCCAATAGTATAATAACAAATCCCGTCATGTTTCCCCAATACTTTTCCCTTTGAACTAAATATGGATCCCCCTTCTATTTTTTCAATTCTGTTTTTGAAAAAATCGGTAAAATCATTTCTGCTCAAGAAGCAAAGATCCTGGCTTTGCGGTTTATTTGCGACAGGAAGCTTATGTCTCTTTGCTATATCTCTTACTTTTACCTTGGTATAATTCCCCAATGGAAATTTTATAAATTTTAGTAATTCATTTCGTATTGGATAAAGAAAGTAGGTCTGATCTTTTATTCTATCCCTGGGTCTGGATAAATAATAATTACCAAAAATATTAACAATTTTTGCATAATGACCTGTGGCAAGATAGTCAAAGCCCATATTCAATGCTTTTTTTAAAAGTAAATCAAATTTTAAAAACCTGTTACAGTCTACGCAAGGATTAGGTGTTCTTCCTGACGAATACTCGCTTACAAATTTATTTATAACCTTGTCTTCTAATGCTTTAGAGAAATCAAATACATAATGAGGGATCTTTAAACTGCGGCAAACCTTTCTAGCATCTTCTATTGCCTCAGTCCCACAGCACTGAACCTTATTGCTGCTGTTCTTTATTCCCAAACACATGGTCGCTCCCACGACTTCATAG
>JALHTA010000343.1 GCA_022865545.1 Actinomycetota bacterium
ATTCTACTTTACAATAATGATCTGCATGCCTTTATATTAAATAATATAGACATAAAAGTAATTGATTCATTATTGATCTTAGAAAAAGGATATGGGCCATGGTATTGGATAATAATGTCATATACTTTGATATTATTATTATTTAGTGTTGTTTTTTTAAATATAATAAACAGGAGATCGAATTATAATTATCAATGGAAGGCATTAATATCAGTACTGGTTTTAATATTATGTCCAATAATGATTACTGTTTTATCATTATTTAATTATAGGCCATACCCTTATCTTGATATAATACCATTCACTATAGCAACAGGTTGCTTGATAGTATCGATTACATTATACAGGATCGAAGTGGGAGAGACCGTCAATATAAATAATTCCAGTGTTATTGATAGTGTGGACGATGGAGTAATCCTATTAGATAAGAATAATAGTATTTTATATATGAATAAAGCTTTCCAGAATTATTTTAAAATTAATTCTAATGGTGCGATCGGTAAAAATATAGAACTGGTATTACCAAGTTTAGATATTAAATTAAAATCTTTTAATCACCAGGCAGCTGGTTACAAAGAATTAAAAACATTTTATATGAATAGAAAGACCTATGATTTAAATATTTTTAATCTTTTTGATTTAATTAAAAGATATGCGGGAAAAACTATTATTTTAAGAGATATTACAGAAAAAAAAGTTACAGAAAATATCTTAAGGGAAAGTGAAGAAAAGTTCAGGCTATTATTTGAGAAATCATCTGATGGAATTTTTAGTTATAATATGAGTAATGGTAAAATTGATTTTAATCCTGCACTTTCTAAAATCTTGGGTTACAACTGTATCGGGGAAGTTAGTAATAGCCATATAAAAGAAATTTTAGATACTGTAAATGAGAGGGTCCCAAATAATTCAAATGAAAAGAATTTCCTGCAAACGCAAATTGAAAGAGAAAACGGAAGTAAAATATGGATAGAAGTATCTTTCAATAAGGACTTCAATCATAATAGAGATATTATTTGTAATGGTATAGTAAGAGACATCACTTCAAAAAAAGTATTTGAAAATAAGATAAAGTATCTTTCATTTCATGATAAACTAACTGGTCTTTACAATAGAGCGTTTTTTGAAACAGAACTAAAAAGGTTAAATAAAAAAAGGCAGTTACCCTTAACTATAGTTATTGCAGATATTGATGGACTTAAACTGGTCAATGATGCTTTTGGTCATGAAAATGGAGATAGATTAATCAAAAAGATAGCTGACATTTTTAGATATTGCTTTAGAAGTGAAGATATAATTGCCAGATATGGCGGGGATGAGTTTGCAATATTGCTACCTTCAATCCCGATGAGTGAAGTATTAAAGATAATTGATAGAATAAAGATAGCGTGCAAAAAAGAAGGTAATAAAATACTTCCTTTGAGTATATCTATTGGAGTCTCAAGTAAAACAGAAATATCCCAGGAAATAAATTCTGTTATAAAAGATGCTGATGATCAGATGTATAGGA
>JALHTA010000344.1 GCA_022865545.1 Actinomycetota bacterium
ACTCGGCATCATACCTCCATATTTTTTCTTCCACCTGTAAAAGGTCTGCTCGGTTATCCCCAACTTGCGGAGCACTTCCTTTACAGGGATTCCTGTCTCAGCCTGCTTTAGTGCAAAGGCTATTTGCTCTTCAGTAAATTTACTGCTTCTCATGTCTTTTGATCCTTTCTCTGTCAGTTTATTATACGAAAAAAACTAACATTATGTTTGGATCAGTTTTTGGGGAGAAGGTCAACATGGATCACTATATTTACAATATAGTATTTTATGATATTATGTTAACGAAATTTATAATTAATTATAATAAACAAATAGATTAATATGTTAGAAAAGGAAAACAATAAACAAACACTTATCAGTGATTCAGAGATACTAAATGCTCTTATGGATCATATTACGGATAGTATATATTTTAAGGACCTTAACAGCAGGGTTATCAGAATTAATAAAGCTTGTTCCGATAAATTCGGAATAAATAGCCCGGATGATGCAATAGGAAAGACCGATTTTGATTTTTTTTATAAAAAACATGCCCTGAAAGCTTATACAGACGAGCAGCGTATTATAAAAACCGGCCAGCCAGCTATTAACATTGAAGAAAACGAGACAAATGAGGGAGATAAAGACCAGTGGGCATCATCCACAAAAATGCCTCTGTATAATAATAAAGGTAAAATAATAGGTACATTTGGAATTACCAGAGACATAACCGATAAGAAAAGAGCGGAAGAGAAAGTAGCCTACCTATCCTTTCATGACACACTTACAGGACTCTACAATAGAGCGTATTTTGAGGAGGAGCTGCTTAGGCTTAATACCGAAAGACAGCTGCCTCTTACCATAGTAGTGGCAGATGTAAACAAGCTAAAGTTAATAAATGACGTCTATGGCCATTTAAGTGGAGATATATTATTAAAAAAGATAGCAGAAATATTTAAGGAATGCTTTAGAAAAGAAGATATTGTCTCAAGATGGGGTGGAGATGAGTATATCTCCATACTTCCTCATACTACTACAACAAATGCAAATAACATTGCAAAAAGAATAAAAAAGATATGCAGGCAGAGAAGCACAACTGAGATGCCACTGAGTATATCTATTGGAGTTTCTACAAAGAAATCCCCATCGGATAACATAAATGACGTATTGAAAGAAGCCGAAAGTAAGATGTATAAGAATAAGATATCGGAGTATAAGTCTAATTCTGAAACCATTATATATTCGCTTAAAGAAAGATTAAGAGTAAAAGATTACGGCAGTGAGGTACATAGCAATAAAATGAAGGAATATGCCGTCCTTATAGGTGAAAAACTTGATCTTTCCAGTGTAAAGATTGAAGAACTTAAATTACTTATAGACCTCTACAATATTGGAAAACTGGCACTGGCGGATGAAATAATATCAAAACCGAGAAGGCTTACCAGCGAGGAATGGAAGATAATAAAACAGCTTCCAGAGATCGGTTACCGAATTGCGGAATCATCGGAAGTGCTTAAACCAATAGCAGAGTCAATTCTGTCCCATTATGAGTGGTACAATGGCCAGGGGTATCCAAGAGGCATTAAAGGGGAAGAGATTCCGATATTATCAAGAATATCATTACTAATTAATTCTTATGATGCTATGACCGAAGATAGGCCATATAGGAAAAAGATGGTACCAAAGGATGTAATAAAGGAGATAAAAAAGTGTTGTGGTACTCAGTTTGATCCTAAAATAGCTAAAGTTTTTCTGAAAATATTAGAGAAAGATATGAAAAACTCAAATAAAACTATTAGTAATTAAATATACGTAGATAAAATACCTATATGGCAATATAGGTATTTATAAAAGCCATTAATTACAAAGGGTGACTTTTTTGATCTCGAGCTATACGAATTTAAATATCAGGAGCCATGCTGAGATAGTCAGTGCGGATACTATCGTTGTAAGTATCAGCGCAGATGCCATTAACTGGTGGTTTGAGCGGAGTTCCTTTGCCATTATATAGGCAGCAACAGCAAGCGG
>JALHTA010000345.1 GCA_022865545.1 Actinomycetota bacterium
GAGCTGTCAGTTGCGTCTACTGCTGTCTTCAAGGCTTCAGTGATTTTATTACACAGATCAGTTTTTTGCTCGGCCGTTCTGCCAGGCCAAAGTTTTATTATTACATGCGGCATACTGCTCCATTTCTGATTTGATATGTATAACTTATAAACTGGCATTAGTATAACTTAAATAAAGGTTAAAATTCAATCAGGTAAATAAAAAAATACATATATCGGAGTTTTTAAGGTTTTTAAGATAATACCAGTAAATGCTTAAATAAAGTATAATTTTAATATTATGAAGGAAGCATATCTGTATGGAAAATTAAATAATATGAGGGTGAGATGTGACCTGTGTAATCACCGGTGTGTAATAGAAGATGATGAAAAGGGGAAATGTTGTGTAAGAAAAAACAGTAATGGAAAATTATACACCCTGGTATACAGAAAGCTTATTTCTGAAAATATTGACCCTATCGAAAAAAAGCCATTATTTCATTTTCTTCCCGGCTCATATTCACTATCAGTCGCAACCGTCGGCTGCAATTTCAATTGTTTTTTTTGCCAGAATCATCAAATATCCCAGGCACCATGTGAATCCGGAAAGATCGCTGGGAGGGATATTGCTCCAGAGGAAATAGTTGAACATGCTTTAAAATATAACTGCAATAGCATATCTTATACGTATACGGAGCCTACCATTTTTTTTGAGTATGCTTATGATATAGCTAAACTGGCAAGCAGTCATAATATAAAGAATATATTTGTAAGTAATGGTTTTATGACCAGGGAAAGCATTGATATGATAGAACCATTTTTGGATGCAGCTAATATTGATCTAAAAAGTTTTTCAGATAAGACATATAGGGAGAAGATCGGGGGGAGACTTAAGCCGGTTCTGGATAATATAGAAGCAATGAAAGAAAAGGGCATATGGGTCGAAGTTACAACCCTGATCATTCCTGGGATAAACAGTTCCAAACAGGAATTAAAAAGTATAGCAGAATTTTTATCAGATATAGATAAATCAATCCCCTGGCATATAAGTGCTTATTACCCGCAATATAAATCGGAACTTCCGGCAACAGGTATCGATATTATTGAAAGTGCCATTGAAATTGGTAAAAATACTGGACTAAAATATGTTTACGGTGGAAATATTAGAGATAGCAGATATGAGAATACGATCTGTGCTAAATGCGGGGAATCAATTTTAGAAAGATCAGGATTTTCTATAATCAGTAATAATATGAAAAATGGAAAATGTAATAAGTGCGGTGAAATGACAGATGGTGTTTTCCAGAATTGATTTTTTATATTTGGTGTCTTAACTTTTATTGGTTTTTATTTTATAATATCTTTCTGTGTTTAAAGGCGGCATAGCCAAGTGGTAAGGCAGAGGTCTGCAAAACCTTTATCCCCGGTTCAAGTCCGGGTGCCGCCTCCAAATCAAAGACAACTCTTCTATTTTTAATATTTAAAGAATTATTAAATCTATATAAGAATATTATTTAATATACATAACAATTGTATAATAATATTTTAATTAAAATTGATATTGACAATTAAATAATAATTATTTAAACTATAAAGACAATTGAATATTGAACTAATGTGTTTAAGTGATTAGATGCTAAGAGGTTTTTCCTAAATTTGGACGCTTGGGGGAAACGGAGCAAATAGCGTAACCGACTAATTTAGTCGGTTTTTTTATTTTAAGGGGAAAATATGATATGGCAGCATATTCCATATTATAAGGAATTTATAGCTCTAATATTGGTGTCTTTAATAATAATTGGATTAATATATAAGTCCTCCATATTAAAAAAATATTGGAGGATAAGACTTTTTATTGCCATAGGAAGTCTATTATGGTTTGTAGCTAAATTTCTTGAATTAGGATTTATTGATACAGAAATTAAACTGTTCTGGATTAAAATACAGATTACAAGTATTTTTATTTTTTCGATAGCTCTATTTATTTTTTCTCTATATTATTCAGGCCGTGAAAGATGGCTCAATAAACTGGGAATGACAATGCTGTTGGTAATTCCTGCAATATCGGCTATTCTACTTTACAATAATGATCTGCATGCCTTTATATTAAATAATATAGACATAAAAGTAATTGATTCATTATTGATCTTAGAAAAAGGATATGGGCCATGGTATTGGATAATAATGTCATATACTTTGATATTATTATTA
>JALHTA010000346.1 GCA_022865545.1 Actinomycetota bacterium
ATATAATAGCAAGCTATTTACTTGGTTCGGTCCTCTTTTCATATATAGCAGTAAAGATATATTGTAGAAGGGGAGTAAAAAAAGACCTTGCTAAAATCGATAGACCTGGAACCGCGGGAGTAGGGCGGCAATATGGGGTAAAGGCGGGTCTTCCCACTTTTCTATTTGATTGCGGAAAAGGCGCTGCAATCGTCCTTACCGGAAAAGCAATAGGGCTGGACGTTATAATTATTGCCATTGCCTGCTTAGCCGTGATCGTGGGACACAATTGGCCGGTGTGGTTTAAATTTGTAGGTGGCGGCGGACTTGCAACCGGAATGGGAATAGCCGGGGCACTCATGTTTATACCATTTTTAATATTCCTTGGAATGTCTCTTGTTGTGGGATTTACCTATAAATACACTCTGGGAAGGACACATAAAGTAAATCCTAATGTAGTTGCAGGTGCCCTGGCTGCATTATTGTTTCCAATAACCATATATTTATTTGGCTTTGTATTTGAAAAGCAACATTATTTTGGACCCGTATATGATAATCCTCTTGCATATTTAATAATGGCAATTGTCATTTTCCTTATAATCGTTTCAAAAGGGATCATCCTGCATTTTGTTTACCGCAGGATCCCTACCGCAAATCAGTTTTAAAATTTTTAAGTAAAATGGGTAATTGTGATTTCTCATTTTCTTTGTTATGATATAAACAAGGATTTTATCATAAAAATTATATTTATTACATATACCTTATGGAGGTGTATAAATGGCCAATCCATCAATAAAAAGTACTTATATAGAACGTAAGATCATTAGTGTTTCCAATAAACGCCAGGTTACCATCCCTAAAAAATACTTTGAAGCACTGGAATTTAGTAGTGAGGCTGAATGTATTCTACAAAAAAACTCTATCATCATCCACCCTGTCAGCGTAAATACTGGAAGTGAATTTTCTGAACAAATACTTGCTGACTTGATTTCTCAAGGTTTTTCAGGTCAAGAGCTTCTTAATAAGTTTAAGGAATTGAGTAATAAAGTCACTCCCGCAATGAAAAGGCTTATAAGTGAGGCAGACAGTATTGCAACAGGTGCAAAAAGAAGTGCTGCTATGTCTGACATTTTTAGTGCGGAGGATTAATAGATGTATGAAATCCGATTCGCGGGAGCTGTTGAAAAATATCTAAAAAAGATTAAAGAAAAGGGTCTGAAGAAAATATTTCAAATTTCTCTAATAAAAATTAGCAATGACCCATATGTAGGTGAATTAAAGACTGGAGATCTAGCCGGTATTTACTGTTATGATTTTTACTATAATAAGACTAACTATGAACTTGCATATAGGATCTACGAAGAAGATGACAATATTGTCGTTGTTATTCTCACAGGAACACAGGAAAACTTTTATAATGAACTGAAACGGTATATGAAATAAAATACCTCCAAAAATGTTTTAGGAAGGGATAAAAGTATGAAATAGGCCGGCTCTTACCCGGTGGTGTGGGGATAAGAGCCGGTTTTTGTTATTAAGATCTGCTATGGTATCGCTCCCGGTCACAAACCTCTTTTAGTAGATTGTCCTGGCAAGAACAGTAATCCAGAAGCATATATTTTAACTACTTCTTCTCTTTTTTCTCTTCCTCTTCATCTTCTTCCATTGTATGTTCATCTTCATAATTCAGGTATTTTTTAGCCATAGGATGATTGAATCTCTTCCACATGATCCCGCCAAATATCGTCCCGATCGGGAAGAAAATTACCATTGTGATCACAAGGGCTGCCCTTCCAAGCGGTACTGCAAATGCTTTTCTCTGGTAGAGGCCAATAAGCTCTACTACAAAAAGTGCCGGTGCAAGCAGGGAATACATCATCCTGAATGGAAGCCCTGCAAAATTCCTGGCAAGGTCCGATATTGCAAGAAAAGTAAATGGCGTCTCAAGATAGTTTGTAACAAATCCTATAGGTCCCCATGCAAATCCTGAGAAGATACCGATCCCCAGAAGTATGGCCAATACCCAGCAAAGGATAAGCGGTCCCTCTAACTGCTTCTTTCCGATCTTTATTTCTTTTTTGGTTAGTTCTGTCATTTTAATCTCCTCTCAAATTAATAATTTATTTTATTAGAGTTTTTACTTTACGACTTTCACTTTTATTAACAACCGCATTTTTTATAAAAGACTGCCATAAACAATTTATATTCAGCCTAGTCCAGGCTCTTGATCCTGCCCAGCCCTGATATATGCTGTGATATATGTGGATCACCCTTATAATAAACATTTCCAACACCGTTTATTTCTATATCCAGATCATCTGATGCATTGACTGTGGCACTTCCCAATCCTGAAATCTCGACTTCACAATCCTTACTTTCAAGTTCTTCAGCATCATATTTTCCAGAACCGCTTATCTGGACTCTGTGGAAATCTACTTTTCCTGAGAGATTGATATCTCCCAGCCCGGAAACATTGGTTTCGATACTTTCAGCAGCTATTTCGAAATCAATATCTCCTGACCCGCTGAGATTGAATTCAATATCATCCGTCTCAAATTTATCACAATCTATGTCTCCCAAACCTGAAAGATCGATCCTGTCAAGGTCTTCTACTGTAAGATAAAACTTTATCCTGCTGGTTGGTACTACATTGACTCCTCTTTTAAACCCGATGTGAAGCACATTACCTCTTACTTCTGTTTCTATCAGCCCAATAATATTATCATCTACTTCCACTACCAGCGCCTCTTTATCGCCCTGTTCAATAATAAGGTTTCCTATTCCTGTAAATTGGATCTCATTAAATCCTGAAACCTCTCTTTCTTCACTCTCAATATCTCCTGAACCCCTCACTACCCCGATGGTCCATTTACAGGAAGCAGCAGCTACTGCAAGTATTCCGATCAGGGCCGCCAGCACCACTACTCTTATGGTCCTCGATGTTTTATTATTTTTTGCCAATATTCTCATTTTACCTCTTCTCCTCTTTCTAATATTTTTATACTTTCAGTTTATTAGCCACCTAGTATCTTATTGTCACATCACCCGATACAGTACTTACCATTATCCTTTCATCACCGTCGCCTACCTCGCCTTCCAGATCTCTGCGGCCGGAGGAAAAGACCTTAAGGGAAAAGTCCTGTTTGATCTCTCCGGATACCGTGTTTATATCTAGATAAAACTGTGAATCTTCCGGCAGTTTTACCCTGATATCCCCGGAGGTACTCCCAAGTTTCATATCAGACACAGCATCCTGTTCAATTAAAATATCTCCTGAAACAGTAGAAGCGTCCACGTCTTCATTTTCCCTACCATCCGTCAAGCTTATATCCCCTGATGTGCTGTTGGCATCCATATCCCCGGTATAGTCATTAACTATAATATCTCCGGAAGTCGAACCGGTCCTTATCTTTTCTGCTATCAATTCTTCGATCTTTATATCCCCTGATACTGTCATAAGGTGAAGCTGGATAGTCTCAATATCCTGCATGATCACATCCCCGGATACTACATTTATTTTAAATTCTTCTAATATTATCTCCGGTATATATATATCCATTGTGGTTCTTTCAATATTGATCCCGAAAACTATGATGTCTTTACTCGTGAGTGTTTCCACAAATAATTTATCACCAGTCTTATAAGCTACCAGTTCAGGTATATTCCTTTTTACATTGGTACTTACTTCACCATAGAAGTGAACAATGATCTCTCCCTTGGTGGTTGGAATAATATTCAGATCAGTATTGACAAGACTTATTTCTATCTCGGAGATTTCTTCCGGCTTAAATGTTTTCGATTCATTTATCTTTTCAGTAGCTACTGTAAAATTCCCGGTAGTCACCATCACAATCGCTGCTATGCCAAGAGAAACCACCATTGTTACAGCCAGAATAATCAATAATTTTTTCATACTAGACTTCATTTTTTCTCTCCTTTCCGGTTACGATCCTTGCATTGAATTTTATATACTTTATAAATAATCTAAAGAACCCTCTGGTGAGGTATATGCCACCAATAAAGAATAGTATTCCGAAGCAGATCGCTCCTATTGAAGCAAATATCCCTACTGCAGGATTTACGATCATATTAAAATACTCCGGGAAAAGAGGGCTGAATATTGTCCCTAAAAGCCCTGTTATGCCACCCGCAGTGATCCCAACAGCTGCAGCAAATAATCCTGCAAGGATTCCCAGGATTCCGATAAAGGGCCCCAGCACAAATATCAGATTAAAAAATCCGAGACCCAGGCTGGCAAATACTGCCCTTGTAATATTTACTGCTGTAGTCTCTTTCTCTGCTTTAGCTACCATTATGTTTGCCTTTAACTGATTGGCCAATGCTTTTGGATCTCCGAGGGATTTTGAAAGATCTTCTTCTGTTCTTCCTTCATTTTTACCCATCTCAAAGTGTTCTTCAAAATCACTTATGATGTCCTGCTCATCCTCCCCCGGAATCCCTCTAAGATACTTTGACAGATTGTCCAAAAATTCCTTCTTATTCATCCCCTGCACCACCTTTCAAAAAACTGTTTACATTTTTTACAAAAGTTTTCCACTCATTTTTTAGATCCTTCTCCATCTTTTTTCCATCCACTGTCAGCTGATAATATTTCCTGGGGGCACCTTCCTTTGATTCCTCAAGATATGTAGTCACGTATCCATCATTTTTCAAACGCCTCAAGAGCGGATAGATAGTTCCCTCAGAAATGGAGATCCTCTTAGAGATCTCGTTTACCAGCTCATACCCATACCGGTTCTTCTTTCCCAGCAGGGCCAGGGCGCAAAGCTCTAGTACTCCCTTTTTAAACTGTATGTTCATAAAATCACATCCTTTCTATTGTACATAGCGTGAATGTATAATAACACAAGGTACTATATAATGCAAGGTACTAAATAATATTTATTATCTTATTAAGTTTTGTACATTATTATACATGGTATTGTTATAAATATTTTGTTTTTAATATAGACGAAAAAATACTTTCTAATATTATAAGACTTTGTTTATTAATCTATAATAATAAATATTTTCTGTCATTGATTCTTATAAAAATATATGCTGTTTTTTAAATTAAAATATATTAATTAAAAAATTTTAATAAAAATGAATATAAATGATATAATAAATAGAAATAATAATTTTAATAAAAAATATAAATGATCTGAAAGGTACAAATTATGAAGATTTCAACACGGGGAAGGTATAGTACCAGGATGATGCTGGAATTAGCTTTAAATTATGGTAAAGGGCCTACCCTGTTAAAAGAAATAGCTGAGTCCGAAGATATTTCCATGAAATATCTAAGCCAGCTCGTACTACCTTTAAAAGTAGCTGGCTTGATAATGGGTACAAGAGGTGCACATGGCGGCTATCTTCTTACCAGACCTCCTGAAGACATAAAATTGAGTGAGATCATTACTGCAGTAGAAGGTTCGATGAATCCAGTAGAATGTGTTGATAATCCTGGTATCTGTCCAAGGTCCAGCTTCTGTGCCACATTCGAAATTTGGGAGGAAATGGGCAGATGCAACATCCAGGTCCTGGAATCCCATACCTTAAAAGATCTTGTTAAAAGACATCTTGAGAAAGAAAAGAAAGTTTTGATTTCCACGGAAATGAAATAAATGTTTCTTTTATTTTAATGTTTTTCCATGTAATACAATTTAGATCTGACCTCCTATAACTATTACGGTACGAAGTATCAAACCTCCAAAAATAACACATACAGATGAAGCAATCAATGAAACGAAAACTATCTTGCGTTCCCCAACTTTCTTGCCCCAATTAAAAACATTAAGGGCAAAAGGTAATAATATTGCCAGTAAAACGACTCCAAACCAGAATGGTACTGCTAGTTCACCTGTAGTAAGCTGACTCATAGATTCGTTTGCACCGGGAATCCCTGATCGGGAAAGCAGGAATAAGTATGCAAATAAGATCACTAACTCAACTACAATAACGATAACATCTACTTGCACCATTCGCTGGATAGTCTCACCATAGATCTTCCATATCCCTGTAACTACGCTTAGAAGGATCAGGATAGCGGCCCCTGTAGATATCGCTGAAACGACAAAGAGGGGTGGCAGAAGAACTGTCGATGACCACAAAGGTTGATTACTCGCTGCCAGGAGAACGCCTGTGTAGCTCATAAGGATCAGGGAAGCAAAGAAGCCTGCCCAATGGAGATAATTCATGATCCTGTTTAAAATAACTGGTTTAATCGGAATTCGGTTTCTTGTATGCCATAAGAAAACTATCAGCACGCCGATAGCCGTCCATAGTATTAGCAGCCAGCTGCCAATAGACATCGGAGATGTGAAATTAATAAAAACGAACAGGTGCCAGAATCGTAAGGGGTAACTTAGGTCTGTAAGAAGAAATATTACTCCCCCCAGTGCAGCTGGAATACCAAAATAAAGAGCAGTATGAAGTAACCGGTGATCGGTATGTTTTCCAAAGCGCTCAG
>JALHTA010000347.1 GCA_022865545.1 Actinomycetota bacterium
CCCGCCCTTGCAGTCCTTCCACTTCTGTGAGTATAGATCTCCCTCTCATCAGGAAGCCTGTAATTTATTACATGGCTTACATTATTTACATCTATGCCTCTTGCAGCCACATCTGTTGCAACAAGCAGCTGCAGGGACCTGTCCCTGTAATGCTTCATGACCTTATCACGCAAAGCCTGGCTTAAGTCACCATGCAGGGAATCGGCATTATAACCGTCATTTATAAGCCTTTCGGATATTTCCTGGGTCTCTTTCTTTGTCCTGCAAAACACTATCGCAAAAATATCAGGGTTTGCATCCACAATCCTCTTTAATGCCTTGTAGCGGTCTTTTTCATGTACTATATAATAAATATGGTCGCTATTTTCCGCCGCAGAATTCTTTACTCCGATGGTGATCTCATAAGGATTACTTAAATACTTTGATGTTATTTTTCGTATCCCGTCAGGCATAGTAGCTGCAAACAGCCATGTCCGCTTATCAGCAGGGGTAAACTCAAGTATTGCATCAATATCCTCCTGGAAACCCATGTTCAGCATCTCATCAGCTTCGTCAAGAACTGCGTATTTAACCGTAGAAATATCTATCTTCTTCCTTCTTATAAGGTCCGTAAGACGGCCGGGTGTTGCTACGACTATATGCACACCTTTCTTTATGCTTCTTATCTGGTTTTCTATGCTTGCGCCTCCATAGACCGCAACTATTTTTACTTCACTAAGATACCTGCAGTAATTCTCAAGATCTTTTGCGATCTGTATACAAAGTTCTCTCGTGGGAGCCAGTATAAGCCCCTGTATTGTTCTTGAGCCCGTATCTATAAGGCTAATAAGCGGCAACCCGAAAGCAGCAGTTTTTCCGGTACCAGTCTGGGCCATGCCAATAAAGTTTTGGCGGCCTTCTTTTAAAACAGAAATCGATTGCTCCTGTATGGGGGTAAGGTTTTCAAAACCCATTTCCATAATTGCCCTGACTAATTCTTTTCTTATCCCGAATTTTTCAAAATGTTTCATTTTTTTCCAATACAAATAATATTTAATAATCCGATGGTTTAAGGTAATGATAAACTAAGATAAAGATTTCCTGTCCAAGACCTATAAAACTTTAAAGACAGATATCGATCCATACCTGGATATATCTGTCTCTTCATCAATCTTTCATTATAACAAAATATACAATTAAAGAACAAATAATATTACAACTTTAGTTTTTTATTCTTATACTTATGAAAGATCTCCTATTATTAGACTATTCTGACCAGTTCGACTATTTTTATAGATGCCGGGATTATAATAAATGTAATAAGAAATATAATATTAAGATTTGAACTATTTACTGTTTTTTCAATAATATGAAATTCACCGGTAAACCCCCTGCTCTCCATGGATTTATATATATTCTCCGCCCTATCAAAAGACTTAATAAAAAGATTTCCCATCAGGTATGCCAGTTTCCTGTTAGTAGTATAATATGATCTTTTAAATACTCTGCTATTTATAGCCATCTGCCCTGTCCTGGATTCTTCCCTTATTAGGAAAACATAACGGTACATCAAAAACATAATGGATACCATTATTTTCGGTATCTTTATTTTTCTAAGTCCATATAATAATTCTTTTTCATCAGTGGAAAGCATCAGGGATACGACAAGAAGGATTGAAAGAAAAGACTTTATGAGTACTGTAAGAAATGTCATTAGCCCGTTATCGGTTACAGTAATTGTAAATAATCCTAAGTCCAGCTCAGCCAGGATATTGCCGGGATTTATAAAAGGAATAAAGATAGAAATAAAAAGGGGATAAAGAAAGACAGTAAAAACCCTCCCTGGCAGCTTTCGGTAATGCGGCTTGAAGAGTACCATTACAAACAGTGCCAGAGCGCCAAAGAGAGCCAGCACCAGATACCGGCCTTTGGCGACACTTACAATAAATATTATATTTATAAGGACGATTATGAGCTTGTCC
>JALHTA010000348.1 GCA_022865545.1 Actinomycetota bacterium
CATAGAATCCCCTGTCAGCGGCTCCGCTTTTAAACTTTTTGCCAAATACTCTGGCATGAGATGTTACTGAGTCAGAAAGCAGGCTGACATCGGAAACATTTCCTTTGTATATATCATGACCGGTTATATAGCCATTACCACTCATATCAAGCTTAAGCTTTACCCCGAATTCGCAGGGTTTTGATAATTTACCTTTGGGTAGGGCCCTTGAATGATCCTGGTAATAGCTTACAATTTTGCCGCTTATCTTCTCTCCGCCAAGTTTTGCCTCTACCTGTTCCAATATCTTTTTACCTTTACTGTTTAATTTTCTGTATCTTCTTAAGACATGGCCCGATACCAGATCTGCTGTTTCGTCTACTGCAGAGCTAGCTTGCCTCATCTGCTCTTTTGCAATGGCTAGAAGGGCTGTGCTCGTATCTTTTAGAAGTTTTTTAGTCTTTTTGGAGGCGCTATAGTATACCTTGGCTATTGATCTGGCTTTTTTTATAACTTTAGTTTTTACCATATCTTTTTTGTGTCTTAGCCTCTGGGTTACTGCAGCTGCTTCCTCTATTACTCTGGATAGAAGGCCTATCTCTGTGGGATAGATTATGTTTTTTTCCAAACTTGTGGTATCTGTAAAAAGTATTTTGCCATCTATTATCTTTTTATCAATAAGCTCTGCTGTAAAGGCACCAAGTATCGCCTTTACTTTTTCCGGGCCAAGCCTTTTCCTTATCTTTACAAGGGTGGAGTGATCTATTATTTTTTTACCCTCTCTATTATACCTGGCCACCTCATCATAGGAGAGGCCGCAGAAATGCATATATGCATTATTTAAATGAAGCTCTTCTATAAGGACCCTGTCCGGCTTTCTATACAGGTGCTTTAGGAGTATCAGTCCCAGGGACAGATCTGTCTTTTTGGTAGCCCTGCCTCTTTTTGAAGGAAAGCACTCTTTGTAGATACTGTTTATTTTTTCCCAGCTTAATATCTTTTTTAGTTTGATTAGTTCATTGTCCTGGGGTAAAATATCTTCTATTAGAGTATCAGTTATTTCTAACTGTGCTTTAAGGCCTGTAAACATATGGTCTCCTTTTTTATTTGGTTGTATTAAAGGAATTTTACCATATTTTACGGGTCTTTTTAATTTGTTTATGTTCATATTTTTCGTATTCTGGTATATTTTTATTGAATTATTCACCAGGAACTAATTAATAAATTGTGGCAGTTACCATAATTTTTTTAATAAATTTAAACCAAGCCCCTGACTGGTCTACCCCTTTTTTCATCTGATTGTCATTTTTTACCAGTATCTCCAAAATATTTTTGAAATGATCCATCTTTTGTTAGACTTTTATCATAAAAAGAGTTGGTTCCCTGGTATCTTGCCCGCTGCCGGGCTTCTACTGTCTGAATTGCAGTAAAGCAATTCGGATACTAGTAATAGTTCCAAAAAAATGATTTAATAATTCAAGTATAAACACAATAGATTTGGTCTCTGAGTCTTGGATTAAAATATAGAAATTATGAAGTATATAGCTAAATAAAATTATTCGTAAAACTAAAGATAA
>JALHTA010000349.1 GCA_022865545.1 Actinomycetota bacterium
ATTGCAAATTTTGTTGCCGGCAGGCTGTCTGATAGTGTTGATATAAAAAAAATTGTGCTTACGGGCTTGTTCCTTCTTTTTTTAGGTTTTGCACTATTCGGGACATATTTAAATTATGTAATCTTTGTTATAGTCACAATATTTCTGAGGGTTGGTTTTGGTATAATCGATACTTCGGTTCATTCTTTTTCTTCAAAGCTCTTTAAAAAGGATATAAGCCAAATTTTCCTTAAACTTAGTATAGCCTGGTTTAGTGGTACTATATTAGGTTCCCTGGTAATAAGCGGTGTCCTTTATTTTGAATTTCTGCCCGGATACCTTTTCCTCATCTTTGCTTTCAGTTATGTGATATTTATTGTTATATTTTATAAAATATGCCCAAAGAAAAGAACCGAAGAAGATTTATCAGCTCATAATAAAGATGCCCCCGGTGCCCGAAGGAGCAGCCTTGGGGTATTGAAGGACCCTTCTATAATAATGGCAAGCCTGGTCTTATTTTTATTTCTTGGTTCACTTACGGGACTGTCTACCTGGCTGACTACATATTTTTTAGGTCTCGGTATAAGGGTTGCTTACGGTTCCGCTATTCTTTCTTTGTACTGGTTGTTTTCCATTATCGGCACGGTCATAACATCAAAAATTGTTTCAAAATATAAAGAAGTAGATGTTCTTTTTTATAGCTGCCTGGCGGGTATTATATTTCTTGCCGTATTTTGCTTTATTCCTTTTATTTATATGAAAATAATGGCCCTGTCCCTGCAGGCAATATGCTTCGCCACCATCTTCCCTCTTGCTAATACAATTGCAGCAAAAAGGGATCCTAAAAATACCGGTACGGTACTTGGTTTTACTATAGCTTTTACCTTTGCGGGCTCAATTGTCTTTCAACCTTTATACGGTTATATAACGGAATATTTTGGAAAAGAATATATAGCCTACATAGCCCTTGCTGGTGTACTTATCGGTTTTGTTTTTGTTGCAATATTATTTAAAATAATCAAGAACGAAAACAGCAGAAGCTCTGCTTAAGGTCATCATGTGTGCTACAGGGTTCGAGTCCCCTATGGGCTACCCATACCATGCCGGTGGCAAAAACTATTATATTTTTTCTGAATGTATATAATATAGATATTGGCTAAGGTAATATTGATTATTATTTAAAATTTGTGGAAGGGAATTATGGAGGATTTTGAATTACACATACCAACAAAAATAATTTTTGGAAAAAATAAAGTACAAGAAATCGGAAAACATGCAAAAAAATATGGAAAGAAACTATTAATGATATATGGTATGAGGAGCATTAAGAAGTATGGAATATACGATCAAGTAATCAAATCTCTTAAAAAAGAAGATCTGGAAATCATAGAATACCCAGGAGCAAAATCAAATCCAGTTCTGGCACATGTTTATAAGGGTATATCAATTGCCAGGAAAGAAGATGTTGATTTTATACTGGCAGTTGGTGGGGGAAGTGCCATAGATACTGCTAAAGCTATAGCTGCTGGTGTATTATATAATGGAGATGTCTGGGATTTTTATAAAGGAACAGCAGAAATAGAAAAAGCACTTCCTGTTCTAACAGTTCTTACTATTCCCGCTACTGGTTCAGAGATGAACGGTGGTACC
The DNA here is from genome assembly GCA_022865545.1 of Actinomycetota bacterium. Classification (GTDB taxonomy): domain Bacteria; phylum Actinomycetota; class Humimicrobiia; order Humimicrobiales; family Humimicrobiaceae; genus M55B120. The sequence goes on from JALHTA010000349.1 coordinate 1,630, forward strand.
GTGATTACAAATACAAAAACGAAGGAAAAGCGTTTTTGATCGATGATCACGGAGGGATTATCTATTTCCCTGAAGCAAAACATGAGTTCACGTTGTCTCATACCCTG
>JALHTA010000350.1 GCA_022865545.1 Actinomycetota bacterium
ACTTTCAGAAGAGGCAAGGATCTTCTTTGCGGATCCCGCATTCCTGCGGACCATCCGGCTGTATTTTTTAATGAACCAGTCAAAATTAAATTCCGGAAATCTCATGAATGCAAGATCATGTATGGTAAGCACAATATTCTTACTGAAGGTAGGAGGAATCATATAATCCATGCAGTGAAATATATCAGCCTTAAAACCGGTGAACTCAACAGGGGGAAATCCGAGCTTCTCACGGACTCTCAGGTATTTCCCGGATACTTTTAGAAACTTGAATCTGATCTTATCATCCGCTGATCCATGTCCGAGACTATAAGCCAGGTCGAGATACTTATTATCTGTATAGGTGCCGAATAAGAAGTATGAGTTATCTGAGTCGACAGTAAGGAGTCCTTTTATCAGATTCAGGATATACCTTCCCGCCCCGATATCCTGGCCGTGATTTATAAGCGAAGATACCTCAAGGCCTATTTGTAGTTTTTTATTATCTGTCATGACAATTTGTCAATAAACTCATGAACCGAAATCGGCTCATATTCAAGTTTTCCATGAAGTATGTCCTTAAACAGGCTGGATTCTATCTTGAACTTGGTATTTTCAAGGCTTGTGAGGTAATTAACATATCCTTCATACTTTTCATCTCCGATAAGCGAGAAAAGTCTTCTGTAGGACTGAAGCAGATTTGAGATCGCATATACAGGTTCATTTCTTGCCATATCGAAAAATACCGATTCTCCCCAGCTGTATTTCGTGACATCAGAATCAAATATCTGCCTTGAAAACTGGATATACTGTCTTTTCCTGCGCAGACCCCTGGTGCTGCCTTTAAAATCCCTCATTATCTTTTTAGATAGGGTCCTCATATTGGGATCCTTATAATTGGATCTGTGGATGCCGAATTCATTGCTGATTATCCTTTTAAGGTTTCCATCACTACTGTTCTTATAAGCAGTCCTTAGCTGGTTTAATTTCTGCCAGTAGTATTTTGTCTGGAAACCCGTGGCCTCGTCCCTGAAGCTATAACTATGACGGTGATAAAGTATTGCCTGAGGGCATGACCTGAACTTATATCCATGAAGGGCAGCTCTATACGAAAAGTCCACATCCTCATAAAAAAGGAAGAAACCCGGATCGACCGGTCCTACTTTATCTTTTAAAAATGCCCTCCTCCTTACAAGTGCCGATACAAAGGAAAGCCCGAAAATATCCTCGCATCTATTGTACTGGCTGAGGTCAAGCTGTCCGAGCCCATAATGACCGAGGTTTAGATTACTGTCTATATAGAGCCCTACACTTTCGATAAATTCCCTCTGAAAGTATAGTTTGACTTTTGGTGCCACTCCTATGTATATACTATCAAGCTCGTTTATCAGATGTACCATCTGCTGGACGGCATCGATATTGTATACAACATCAAAATTTGAGATCAGGATAAGTTCCGAGCTTGCATGGCCCATGGCCTGGTTTAGGCCCGCCCCATAACCCAGGTTTTTCTTTGAGTAAAAGACCTTTACTCCTGGAAATTCCACTTTTATTTCGTCAAGGACCTCCGGGTTAGATGAATTATTGTCAAATATTATTATCTCCAGATCCTTATGAGTCTGGTTCATTAAAGACTGCAGGCATTCCTTTATCACAAGATATGATGAATTATAATTCACAATAACAACCGATACTTCGGAACTTTTCTGGGGTCTGTAGCGGTTTATATCAGGCTTTGGCTTTATGTCAGAGTCCTTGAGGTCAAGCATGTCCTTAATAAGGGCGTCATAATTATTGACGCTGTTTTCCCAGGAAAAAGCTCTGGAATACTCCAGAGCTTTTTTGCCCATTTTCTTACGCATATCAGGATTTAGTATCATTATCTCAAGCTTTTCCCTGAACTGTTTGCTATCTTCTACCAAAAATCCCGTCTTTTCATTATTTGCGACTTCCGGATGAGCACCGATATTATAGCTGATAGTGGGTTTTCCAAATCCCTCAGCCTCGGCAACAGGCAGGTCAAAGCCTTCCCATCTTGACGCAGTGGTATATAGATCACAGGAACTATAAATGAGGGGCATGAGTGATTCAGGCGCATTTCCGATAGCAAGTATGCCCTGGTTCATAAGGTATTCCTCATCATTTTTCGAACCATACCCGACTGTCATAAGTTTTATATTCTTATACTTCGCATAGGTCTGCTGATAGATGGATATCAGGTCGCTGAGACCGTTGTATGGTTGATTGGTAAGATTCAGCCTGCCGACATAAAGCATCAGGATATCATCGGGAGATACTCCCCAATTCTTTCTGAAATCTGCTATTGCTTCCGGGGTAATATTAGTTTTATGGTAGTGGTCAGCTCCATTATATATATAAGATGCCTTCTTCCTGAGCGGGAGGGGAAGGCAATCCAGAAGGTATTTTGATACTGTCACAAGCGCCCCGGCCCTTTTGAAATAGGAGATATTCTGTGAATACTCCATATATCTTAACTTTATTCTCCTCTTTAGCGGCAGGCCGGTAACCGATATGATGCCGTGGTCGACAGCCAGAACAGGGGCATTGAGCCTGGGAATCAGGCTGTAGAACGGAAAGGACTGGATTATAAAAAGATCGATATCCTTGCTGTTAAGATAGGGCACAAGCTTTCTTATCCTCTGTTCGTATATTATAGGATTAGACGCTGGTTTGAAATAATGCAGTTTCTCAATATAGTAGGACTTTCTGTGTGTAAAAGTCTCGTCAAAATAATTGCAGTAGACTTTGGTATAGTAGCCTTTTTTTGCGAGCCCGTCTGCCAGGCGGTCCACGACGAGATCCACTCCATGACCCTTTATCATCCGTTCGGTTATAAATGCTATGTTTATTTCTTTCATCTGTGAAAATCCATGTAAAACAATATTATTTAATAAACTTTATATATTTATTCATAAATTTATAGTCTTTATACGGATAGACTCTGTGATCATGCTTAAGGTAATTTTTCCTCAACTTTAATTTATAATACATATAATATCAACTATTTTATTCTAATAAGACCGCCTTACAAAGTTAAGGATTTAATAAGACTTCACTTTGAATATTGTTTAAAATGAATTGTTTGTTATAATTTACCCTAAATTGGATATAAATAGGATTTAATCAAGAATTCTTAGGAGTTTTAATATATGAGAGATATCCTCGGTTTTCCCCTGATATCAATAGCAATTGTAAACCTGAACGGAAAAGATTATTTAAAGGATTGCCTGGAAAGTATCAAAGGGCTGGATTATCCCCGTGATAGGATCGAAATAATCATTGTAGATAATGGTTCCAGAGACTCTTCTGTAAGTTTTTTACAATCTGAGTACAGCCAGGTAAAACTTATAAAGAATAATAAGAATATGGGTTTTGCCTATGCAAATAATCAGGCTGCAAAAGTGGCAAAGGGTGAGTATATAGCATTTCTCAATAATGATACGAAAGTGGACAGCAAGTGGCTAATAGAGCTATTAAGGCCCATCTATGGAGATAGTGAGACTGTTGCATCAGGGTCAAAAGTGCTTTCAATGGATGGTAAGAGTCTTGATTTTGTAGGCGGGATGATAAACTTCGAGGGTAAGGGTTTTCAGATAGATTTTGGCATTCCGGTTGAAAGGGACAGGCATTTCCAGTATAAATATCTGCCTTTTGTAAATGGCGGAGCCATGCTTATAAAACGTGATATATTCCTTGATGCCGGTGGATTTGATGAGGATTTCTTTGCATATTATGAAGATGTGGACCTGGGCTGGAGATTGTGGGTACTGGGCTACAAGATCATATTCGCACCAGAGTCTATTGTATATCATCACCATCACGGGACATCCAGAGTATTCAGCGAAGATAGATTAAGGTTCCTCAAGGAGAGAAACTCGCTATATTCTGTATTCAAAAATTATGATGACAGCAATCTTGCAAGAGCATTTTCCGGTACGCTTGCAAATATTTTTAACCGCGTTTTTGTTGATCTGGATTTTGATTATGGTAAATATTACGACCTTTCCGGGATAGCAATTCCGGAAGAAGTAAGCAGGAGGAAGGGATACATCGAGGCAAGCAGTAAAATGGACAATAAAAAAGGCCCTGGCGGGGTCACTGCCGGCGGTGAAGAGGTATGCATATCAAGGGAGCCCCTGAGCTCACTTGCTGCTGCAAAAAGCTTTTTTGATGATCTGCCCGGACTGGTAAAAAAGAGGGAGAAAATACAGGCCGCGCGGAAAAGAGACGATAAAGCGGTTTTTTCATATTTTAAAGCTCAGTTTATGCCTGTCTCAGCAGATCCTGTCTACCGGAGAAATCATATTGAAATGCTTGAGAGCCTGGGCATTTATAAAGTCTTTGAGAAAGAGATCAAGAGGACAATTGCTATAATAACAAGTGAAGTGGTGGCAAGTGAGATGGCTGGACCTGCAATAAGGGTCTGGAATTTTTCAAAGGAACTGTCAGAACATATGAATGTTATACTTGCCATACCAAACAAACCCGATCCCGGGGATCATGATTTTAAAATAGTCCAGTACAATGATGAGGGACACTTGAGGGAGATAATAAAGGATGCAGATATCCTCCTGTGCAATGGTATGACATTATCAAAGTTCAGAAGCCTTAAGGACTCAGGGAAATATCTTATAATCGATATATATGATCCTTATAATCTTGCCACCCTTGCTGAATACAGTGGTGAGAATATGAAGGAAAGGCTTGAGATATATAAGTCGATCCAGAAATATTTTAATGAGCAGTTCTATTATGGAGACTTTTTTATATGCGCTTCTGACAGACAGAGGGACTTCTGGCTCGGGATGCTTGCAGCGCTTAACAGGGTAAATCCTTTTGCATACAATATAGACCCAACACTTAAGAGGATGATAAGCGTGGTTCCGTTCGGGCTGCCTTCTCATAGGCCCATCCATACTGTAGATGTCCTGAAAGGCAAGATCAAGGGGATCGAAAAGAATGATTTTGTGATCATCTGGGGAGGCGGTATCTATAACTGGTTTGACCCGCTGACCCTTGTAAAAGCCATGGCTCTTGTAAAAGAAAAAAGAAGTGATATCAAGCTTTTCTTTATGGGTGTAAAACATCCAAATCCCGAAGTAAAGGCTCTTGGAATGGTAAATGATACGGTAGAGCTTGCCAAAAGACTTGATCTTTATGAAAAAAATATCTTTTTTAACTTTGGCTGGGTAGATTATAAAGAGCGTCAGAACTACTTTCTTGAAGCAGATGCCGGTATTATAACCCATCCCGAGCATATAGAGACAAGATTTTCATTCAGGACAAGAATACTGGATTACCTGTGGGCAGGACTTCCTATCATATCGACTGAAGGTGATCATTTAAGCGATATGGTAAAAATAAAGAGGCTTGGACTTGTGACAAAAGAAGGATCTCCGGAGGAACTAGCAGAAGCGATACTTGCGATGGCCGGGGATAATAAGTTCTACGCTGAATATGTTAAAAATATTGCCATAACCGCAAAAGACTTTACATGGGACAAAGTATGCAGGCCTATAATAGATTTCTGCATGGACCCAGTCTCGAATG
>JALHTA010000351.1 GCA_022865545.1 Actinomycetota bacterium
GTTCTTCCTGGCCTATATTTTTATTTTTCACCGTAGTTCTAAAAGGGAATAATTATGATAAATCCCATGACCAATCATAATATCTTTTCATAAGGAGATTGCTTATTTCTGCAGGTAAAGTACAGATTTCTTTCTAGATCTATACTTAAAAATTGTAATTAAACAAAATTATGAATTATAATATCTATAAATAATACGGGGGACTTATGGAAAAAATACTTACCAGGATAAACCGCATTTCAGCATATATACTAATAGTACTTGTGCTGCTGATCCTTATTACTGGATATCGCCAGGTGGGGTATTTTACCTTTTTTGGTCGGGGACTTGCGAATTCTCTTCACCAGATATATTTAAATGTTGCGGGTTTGATCGTCGGATCTGTCCATGTTTTGCTCTCGAGCCGTAAAGCACTGGCAAGAAACAGGATAAAAGGTGTATGGGTTGATATTATGCTTATAGTTCTGGGAATTGCCATAGTTGGCGGATTTTCCTATTTTACTTTATTATAATATCCCTGAAGTTGCTATGGCTTTAAAATGTATCCAGTGATATCTGACTTAAAAATTATCATTTTTTTTAGAAGAAGGTTTATATGAGAAAGAAATTAATAATTGCCCTTGTGGTTGGATCGGTTGTAATTGCACTGGGCTTTTTTCTCTATTTCATTATAGAAAACGAAATAGATAAGAGAAGTGGTAAAACAGAAATATTTGTCCCCGAAGATATAGATATAAGTGTAATAGGAAGCGATCTTGAATTCGCAGATACTATACCAGAATATGAAATGCTTTTTACAGGTCTCTTAAATGAGGAAATCACCAGGAGTTTCTATGATATATTGTTCCAGAATCAGGATAAGGTAATTACATTTAGTGCAAAGGGGATCCGAACAGATGAAGAGATAGTCGAGGAGGAATTTACCGGAATAAACCTTAAGTATCTTATAGAGGACACCAATATCACTGCAGAAGCTGAAAATGTAATAATCTATGCAACTGACCTTTTTGCTGCAAAATTTAGTATCGAAGAGTTTTTGGGAGATGAGGTTTATCTTGTGTGGAAAAAGAACGGCGATTACCTTGTTCCTTCGGGCGATGGAATATTAAAGATCGTATTTAATAATGGACCTACAAATAAATGGGTTAAAAACCCTGTACTTTTTGATTTTATCGGACCGTTCAGCGATCAGGTATCTGAATGGGATAATATAACCAGCAGGGATGTAGACTTTATCTCAGAACAAAGTTTCTTTACGCTTTCCCTGGGTTATTTACCCGAGATAGATACAGAAGAATGGACGCTGGAGATAACTGGTCTTATAGAGGATCCTCTCGAATTAAATTATGAACAGATACTTGCGATGCCCCAGGAATCTATCTTTGCTACACTTGAGACTATATCCAATCCTCCCGGCGGAAGTTCGATCGGTAATGCCGTGTGGACCGGTATTCCTTTTGAACGTATATTGGATCTGGTAGAAGTCGATAGTGGTGTAATCAAGGTGGCTTTTTTCTGTGAAGATGGATATTCGACCAGCATTACAATTGATGAAGCCATGGAAGAAGGAGTTATTCTTGCATACAAGATGAATGGCAAGACTCTTTCTGCAGAGCATGGTTTTCCGGTCAGGATGGTTGTCCCTGAGAAATATGGGATGAAATGGCCCAAATGGATTAATAGGATCGAATTTGTGGATTATGATTATAGGGGATACTGGGAGCAGAGAGGATGGTCAGATTATGCCGGAAGGGACCGTCCTGAAGAAAGATATGATTGAGCATTCTAAAAAAATATATCATTATTAGCTCTTTTGTCACCATTGGAATTAATTGTATTATTGTCAGGGAGGTAGAAGCATGGGAACTGTAATAGTCATTCTGGGAATAACCA
>JALHTA010000352.1 GCA_022865545.1 Actinomycetota bacterium
TCCAAGGGAGCCTGGCTCTGGGAGATGGGACTAAAGTAATCATTTTCTGCAACTTTTATGCATAGCAGTAAATACCACCCGCCGCAATATGCCAGTGCAGGATGACAGTTTCCCTGCGAAATTTTCTCGAGCCTCGGGGTCGATAGGGAATTTTGGAGCATTGCACTTGAAGTTTCGGCCTAACCACGCCATTGAATTCATGGCTCACGGTGAGGAAGTTCGGATTGCTGCCGCAGGGGGAGTTTATAGTATAAATTTTGCCACACCGGCCATTTCAGGGATCTGGGCTCTTTTGCGAGGCGCTTTTCCGGACCCCCGGCCCTTTGAGGTAAAAAGCATTCTCCTCCAGTAAAACACGCAATAATCCCGGCCGGCTCGCCAATTCCACCGAAGAGCCTACATCGGTGAACTTGCCTTGTTCCAGGCAGCAAATATAATCGGCAAATTGGGAGATCAACGCCACATCATGGTCAACCAGGAGAACCGTAAGACCCTGGCAAGTTTTATCTCACCGGACCTGGTTACCGCCCCTGAGAAAACAACTGGCAAAGGCTGACGGTAGATTTTTAATGCGGGGTATGTAGGTGGGGAGTATCCGTATATATATATAGGATTTCAGAAAATCTCCTGGCGGATTTTATCCTCTTGACATCTGTGAATAAGTGGTTAAATGACTATTATTGATTCCTAATTGGAGTAAAACCTTATGTCTATTGTAGATAAGACGATTTTCTTATTAATATCAGTATGTTTTGTTTCTCTAATCACACCTCCAAATCAGAGGCTAAAATGAGTGATGATTGGGTTTATGTAAGAAGTTACGAATACCATACTCAATATTACCAAAAGTCATCATTAATAATCGATGAAGATAAGAATACTATTAATGTATTATTAAGAAGTGTTACGGAGAGAAAAAATATTGGCTATTTAAAAAATATTTATAGTATGAACAAACCAAATTACTTTAATTCTAATCAACAGTTAAAATTGTATTCATTAAATTATAAAAAACGGCTATTTACTATAAAACGTATTACTGATTATTCTAAATTAGGTAATGTATTATTAGATACCCAATATAAAACTAATTGGTTGCATAATATATTTTCTGATGAGTGGAATGATATAATGCCTGACTCAACGGTTTGGTTTCTTCTTAACAAACTTCTTCAAGATAACAAAATATTGAATGATTTTGAAGTGGATATAGTGAATAATAAAAATTATAATTTGCCTGGTAAATCATCAAAGGCAATGACCATTGTAAATTTATTAGTTAGTTCTATAACAAAAAACTTTAACTAATATTTTTGTAAATTTTAACACTCTTTAAAACCATATCATAGATACTATAACTATACTCATCTTCATCATCCTATTCCTTCCCGATAACCCGAAATTCTCCATTCTCACCCCCAGAGTCAAAAATAATTTTTCATATGATCTTTATAACCAAACTGAGGACCCTTATGTTTAGGGAAATCCCTTATCTATGCAGAAAAA
>JALHTA010000353.1 GCA_022865545.1 Actinomycetota bacterium
AAGCCTTACAAAAATATCATCTTCATATATGTCAGGATTTCCTGCTCTGAGAGGTACGATCATGATCCGACCTTCTTTTTTAATAACCTCACTGGCATCAATATTCGTCCATCTGTATTTTTTACCATCGATCAGCTCATCATCATAAAATCCATAATTATTTTCCCAACTGTAAATATCCTGTTTACCATTAATGGAAAGACTTGAGAAAGAGTTGTTTAGAAGGCTTCCTGTAAAAATTAAAATAATTGCTATAAAGCTGAATCTCTGAGTCAGGGAAAACCCGGTATTACCGGCAGTACCCGGCAAAACTCTTAAAATATTATTATCTTTCTTATTCTCCAGTATGTCTACCGAGTCACCTCCGGTTACTTTCCCGTACTCCCTATCTTTAATCCTTATATAAGTGATCATTAAGCCTATTACCAACCAGAATGTGAGCTGGATCTCATTAAAATTAGTATGCGGCCCTAGAATTAAAATAATTACCATAGAAATAAAAGAAATGAAGAATCCAGCCAGCAGCCAATCTTCATTATTTATCTTTTTTGATCTTCTCAGGTCCCTGAAGTAATCAAATACTTTCCTAATAATAAAATAAAAAATAAATAGGATCAGGAATAACCCCGCTATCCCAAGCTCCGATAGTATTTGCAGGTAATAATTCCCCACAAAATCCACTGTCTTTACTTCACCATAATTCCTAATATAATAATCTGGTAATTCAATTACAAAAGCGCCTACTCCTACTCCGGAAATGGGGAAATCTTTAAACATTTCCAGAGACTGGTCCCAGAGAACAAATCTCTCTGAAGAAATTGAATTTAATCCTTCAATAATACCCTTCTGCCTGTAAACATTGTAACTCATCCAAATAGTATTCAATACCCTGTTTGCCAGAGCTATGTTCGTTTCCGGCCTGTAAATATCCTTTAATTCGATACGCTTTGAACAGAAAGATATGAAAATTGAACAAAATAATACAATTATAATTAAAAGTATCACAGCTAATATAGTAAATAACCGCTTAAGTTTTTGAGAGGATCTGGACTTAATTGCAATTACTCTTATCAACTTCTTTAAACCTATAATAAAGAAAGCAAATAATGATAAGATTATTCCCAATAATGAACTTCTTGAACCACAAAATCCTGCAATTATTAAAAAAGTAGATAAAAGTAAAATAAATAATGTTCTAAGATACCATCTTTTATAAAATATTATCATCACTATATAAATAGGAAAAAGTATTACAATATAGCTGCCCAGGGAATTGGGATCAGCAAAAGTTGCATTGATCCTGTTAAAGGCCCATTGGCCCGTATTTCCAAAACCGGGATCGAAAAAATACTGATAAAATCCTACTATGGTAAAAATGAAGTTGGAGAACATTAAAATGATAACAGTTCTTATAATATCTTTAACATCATCTAAAATATGAAAAATAATAAAGAATAATCCAAATCCGATAACATAATTAAAGAGGAATTGTATTGTCCATAATATTGACCGGGTAGAACTTATCCCATTTACATTGACCATAAGATCGTAGTATCTATAAGTTATAAAAGGATAAAAATTTGAATAGCGGAAAATTGTAATAAGACAGGATATGCAGGTAATAACAATAAAAATAACCACAGGCACTGCAATTACTGAGTAATAAGACAATTTTGATTTTATGCTGCCGCTAATACTTAAATGATGTCTTGCAGCTTCATTTATACAAATATTTATATAAAAACCTAAAAATAATGAAAAAAACAAAAATAAAATGATATCTATTTTATGCGTATGGAAGATCGCAGTTAATGAATTTAACAGGGGTATAAGAAAAACAAATAAATAGAACCCCAATTTGATTTTATATACTGATAATAAAAATACTACTAAAATTAAAGTATTTACCAGTAGAAGAACTGCTATATTATCATAGATCAAGGTTCTTTGATATAAAAAAAATATTGTAAAAAACAGGGTAAAGAAAATAAAAAGTTTTATATTATTTTTAACTGATGTACTCCTTTGAATGTAGGTTTTATGCATTATTTTTGCTTTTTGTTTTTTTAACCTTCAATTTTTATTATTAGTCCCTGGAACAACTGATTTTATAGACTTTCTTCTCTTAAATAACAGGAATATTATACACATTATTACCATGGCAAGAGAAACTAAGCTTACAATAGTAGTAAGCCAAAAATACCCGGGTATGTAACTGAACTCCAGCTTATGTGTCCCTTTCGGAATATACACGCCTTTAACTATCCCGTTAGTCCTATAAATTTCAGTTTCTATATCATCAATATACGCTTTCCATTCAGGATAGTAATTATCCGAAAATACTAGAAAGCAATCACCTTCTGATTTGATTTCCAGTGTCACTTCGTGATTTCCATATTCAATTATGTTTACACTTGAATGCTCCGCATCAAATCTTCTCTTACTAAAATCCGCATCCTGCACCAGCGCAGCTTCCTCCGGATCAAACCTATCGGAATCGTAAACAATATCCTTTTCCCACAGGATGCTTTTTACTTCCGGTAGATCTTCAACACTTATTACTTCACTTACAAAATAAAACCTGGGAATAAAATTCTTGTTCTCCAATACAAGGACATCGTCATCACTGTATTTGATCTCATAGTCATAATATCTTTCGGCCCGATAGATTTCCAGGTCTTTTACTGAGATATCTCCTCCGGAGTTAGTAAACATCCTAAAAAAAATATCGGTATCCGGAGGAATTTCTCCAGAATTAATAATTCTGCTTACTTTTATGTATTCTTCTGAAATGTCACCGGGGCTCAAAACAAATTCCTGATCAGGGCTGTCATAGCCATTTCCATAAAAGTCAAAATGTATACTATCGTACAATTCTTTATTCTTTTTTATCTCAAAACTGATCATATAGTCCCCATTACTTTCAATGCCTGCCGGGGCTTTGTAAACCCTGGGTTTATTTTGACTTCCGCTCATTATTATCTCACTTTTATCTGTAGAGAGCCTGGAGCCGCTAAACTCTGCTTTGCTGTAAGTGCTCTTATCAAGAATGGGCACTGTATCCTTTATAAATGACTTGCTTATGCTATCCATAAAGTCACGGGTATTATCCTGCTCTGGCAGCACAATATATTTGGTATTTAGCATAGATATAATAATGTTATTTTTTAAGGAACTCTTCCATAAAGATTCTTCCCAGTTTGGATTTCTTTCATATGAATCATCTTCCAGTATAGTTATGTAATTAAATTCCGGATTAGTATATCCATATCCAAAGACATAATACAATTCATAATAAATACTTCTATTGCGAATGTATACATATGCTTCTGGAAGTTCCGCTACGGGAAAAATCCTGAATAATTCATCTTTGTTACTAAAAAATTCCAAATCCTGAGAGTACTCGATCTTCTCTTTTGGAATAAAAATATTTTCACTATTGTTTTCATCAAAATGGCCGTAGGAATACAGG
>JALHTA010000040.1 GCA_022865545.1 Actinomycetota bacterium
GAACCTCTTTCAATGATCTTGGTAGGAAGGATAATGTTCTTTTCTTCTATTTTCTTTCCCTCTACCATATCAAGCAGAAGGTCCATGGCAGTCTTTCCCATCAGTTTCTTGGGCTGCTTTACTGAAGTAAGCGGAGGATCGGAAAACTGGCTGACGATCTCATTATTAAATCCGATCACAGATATATCCTCCGGTATCCTGTAGCCCATTTCTTTTAAAGCCTTAACAAGTCCGAGTGCAAGGAAATCAGCAAGTGTTGCAAATGCAGTAGGCATACTTTTCTTCTTCAATAGCTCCTTGACTACATCATAAGTTCCTTCAAATTCATTAAGTCTTATAGAATCATCGATTATCACCTGTTCAGGATTAAACTTAAGACCATTCTTTTTTAGGCCCGAAAGGTAACCTTCATACCTTCTGCGGACAGTCGTCTGATTGTCAAGACTAAATGACAGGTAACCTATCTCTCTGTGCCCTAGATCTGCCAGATAGTCGATGACTTTTTCCATTGCAAGAGCATTATCGATTAGGACTGACGGTATCTGCGTGTTTCCTATTTCCCTGTCAGTAACAACTACCGGTATTCCGTAATCATGGACCATCCTTATATGGTCATGACTGTCAAAACCACAGAAAAATATAATACCATCTACAAACTGATTCATCAGGATATTCATCTGGCGTTCTTCCTCCGCAATGTCATAGAATGAACATCCCAGGATCAATGTATAATTTCTTTTCCTGGCAGTCTCTTCCATTCCCCTTATGACCTGGGCAAAAAATGGTTGTGCTATATCAGGCAGTATTACCCCTACGGCCCGAGTGCTCTTTGTCCTCAGTCCCCTGGCAATTATATTGGGTTTATACTTTAATTTCTTTATAGCAGCAAGGACCTTCTTCTCCCTTTCCTCGCTAACAAACTTATTCTTGTTTATAATACTGGATACAGTAGAGATCGAGACACCGGCTTCTTTTGCCACATCCTTTATTGAAGATCTTTTTATCTTTTTTTTCATAATAATAGGTCGGTTTATTGTCCATAGCTTGCTTGTAATAAGCGAAACGTTTCGCAAAAATTATAAATAATATAGCAGTATAAGTCAATGCATCTTTGAAAAGATGTGTTATCTGACCTTCTTTACCCGGAAGAAGAAACTAATAGTAAAAACAAATGTCTATTTAATAATATATATCTTAATATGGTATAAGTTTTATTAAGATCAAATAGTTTAATAAATACCTAAGAAGAATACTGTGAAAGCATGGCAACTTTAGAAATTACAAAAATATTTGCTATCCTCATCCTCTGTTACCTGGTAGGAGCCATACCTTTCTGCAATCTTTTAGCTTTGGCAGCCGGTAAAAAGGACCTGACAAAGATAGGAGATAAAAATCCCGGGGGCTGGAACCTGGTTTTTAATGTTTCCAAAATATGGGGCATAGTAGGTATAGCCCTTGATATGGGCAAAGGATACTTTTCATATTTTCTTGTATACATGTTTACCGGAAGCCTGATATTTGCACTTATAGCTGGCTGCGCAGCAGTTGCCGGCCATAACTATTCACCTTATCTCAGGTTTCGTGGAGGAAAGGGACTGGCTACCATGGGGGGACTGGTGATAGCGATACATCCCCTGACTGTATTCTCTTTTGGCCTGGGTATGCTCTTGGGACTTTCCCTAATAAGAAATATGATATGGGGAGTATTTATAGGGATAGCTACAACCGGGATCTTTTTATGGTTATTCAAGGGAAATTCACTATATCTTGCCATGACTGTACTGCTCCTTCTGCTTATAATACCTAAATATATAAACCACAGCATCGGCCTGGGCACAAACTTTAAGTTCAGGAAAGAAAAGACTATGAAGGACCTGTTTACCCCAAAAATAAGGTAAAGTTTTAAGATCGTGTGTAATTCTTTTTAATGATCAGTTGTTTATAGTATTAATGAATTCCGGAGGGTCCCTTACTTATAATTATCATTTATAAGCTTAAGCTCTTCTTCATCATCCTCGTTCTCCACTACATTGTACGTTCTTCCCTTCCAGCATATGCCGATATTAAACCTGTATTGAAGGACCGAATTTACTGCCATGGATAGAAGATATATGACCGAAAGGGGGTAGAGAAGTATGTCGACGACTTTCATCCTGTACCTTATCGTCATTATTATTCTTGTTATCAATATAAATATTATCTGAAGGAATATTATGTTTACATATATCTGTTGCCAGCCAAAGATTATACTCAAGGGAAGCATTACAAAAGGCATCAGGTAAATCGCTGCTATCACCACTATTGCGGTTGACATCATCATGATGCTGTAATCGAATGAAGAAAAAAGAACTTTTGAATATCCGCTTACAACCTCGGAGAAATTATGATACATCCTGCAATAGAGATTACTTCTCCCATCAAATATCATAAACTTATATCCGCACCTTTTTACCTGCTTGGAGATGATGATGTCTTCCAGTATCTCTCCCTTTACAGACTCGTGCCCCCCTATAGCCTTATAAACATCTTTCTTGAAGAGCATGAACTGCCCTATGGCAGTACAGAAAAGAGCCCTTCTGGATCTCCTAATAAGTGCCAGGGGCATAAATCCCATTATCATAAAATTACCGAATGGGATGACCATCCTTTCAGGAAATGTGACCATTATCTGCTTTGCAAATACAGAAAGAGCATCTATTTTATATTTTAATAGACATGCCACCGATGAGGATATAGAAGTCGGAAAATGAAGAGTATCTGCATCTACAAACAGGAAATACTGTCCTTTTGCATGTCCAGCCAATTGCTGACAGGCATATGACTTACCGAGCCATCCCCTGGCAAGTGGTTTGCCATAATACAATCTGATACGTGCATCTTTTTTTATAAGTTCATTTACTATTTCTGCTGTTCTATCTATGGAACCATCATCAAGTACAAGTATCTCAAAATTATCATAATCCTGTTTGAGAAGTGAGTTGATACACCTTTTTATATTATCCTCTTCATTCCTGGCAGGAATAAGAATCGATATCAGGGGTCTTTCCTTAAGGAAACTTTCCGGGAGTTTATGATTTATAGTATTTTTGAACAGGAAACAATTAATAATGAAATTGATCATTATTAATAAAAGAATACCAGCAACTATATATTGATAAAGCAAAAAGAAATCCATATTATGCGCCACCTC
>JALHTA010000041.1 GCA_022865545.1 Actinomycetota bacterium
AGGGGAAATACATTAACTTCAGGATCATATTTTGGTCTGAGGAAAGTATCATATTCGAGGAAAATACCCTGATCGATCAGGTCACTATGAAGATCTTTATCATTGTTTTTATCCATATGGCATAGAAGTACCCTTGAGAAGTCCATTTTTTCCTTCTTTAGAAGACTAATCAGTTTTTCTGTATTACTGCCCTTTTCTGTATGGACAATAAGAGGTAATCCCGACTCTTTTGATGCCTCGACTGCTGCAAGGCTCAGGACTAGGTATTGGCCTTCCAGGGTTCCGGTAAAAGCGGCTTTGATGGCACCGGCTTTTATTGTGGGATCTTTTGCTTCTCTCAATTTATCCTGTATCTCATCCAGGAAGAACCTGGTGGCCTGTTTCCTATCCATATCCCATATACTAAAATCATTTAAGTAATATTTCCTCTTATGAAAACCGGTTACTGAAATGATCTTGATCCCGCTGAGTTTTGATAAATAAAGTAAGACATTAGCATCCCTTCCGCAGCCATAAGGGGTACAGTCTACAATGAAAGAACCGCCAGATCTTTTAAAATCTGATAATATCTTTCTTAATAATTGGAAACCAGTATGATCCGTTACGGCTTTATTATCAATATCGCCGTCATTCATCCATAAGTGAGTATGGGAATCTGCCAGTCCCTGGGGATTAATAGACTCCAATCCAGTAACAGTAATTATTTTTTTTGTATTATTATTTATTATTTACCATCCTGAAATTGTTGTTTAAACTTTTCATATATAGGGATAACCTGTTTAAGCAGTTCAGAATAATATTTTACAAATTTACTATAAGCCTTATTATTCTCTGCTTCAGGATCTATGGTCTTTTCTATTTCTACATGATTATTTGCAGTTTCTTTTAGGTCCTTAAATATTCCAACACCATATCCAGCAATAATTGCAGACCCCCAGACTCCAAATTCTTCTTTATTTAAAACCTTATATGGCATATTAAGGATATCCGCCTTGATCTTATTCCATAGATCACTTTTACTTCCCCCACCGATCACCCTTGTCTCAACCAGTTTCAGGTCAGGGATCAATTCTTTTTCAATATTCAGGTACATAGCATATTCATAAGCTACAGACTCCAATATGGATCGGTATAAATGTTCTGATCCATGCCGCCATTCAAGCCCTATCCAGGAACCCTTGATATTTGAAATATTAGGACAAGTCCTACCGGCAAGATGGGGTATAAAGATAAGGTTATCTGAACCTATTCCTACTTTTGATGCAGCTTCATCAAGATCTTTAAATCTGATTTCATCTTTGTCTTTTATAGACCTTCCTGCAAGGAAAACAAGAATATCCTTGAACCAGCGGAGGTTTTGCCCCCCGCCGTTTATATAGCCCAGGGAATACCATAGATCATCAGGTACCAGTCTTGCAGTAAATAATGTCTTATGTTTTACATCCGGTGCAAATTTATCAACACATATGGCAAAGACTGATGCTGTGCCTGCAATGTCAAAAATCATACCCGGGGTGTTCATGCCCGCTCCCAGCATATTTGCTGATGTATCACCACAGCCGGCAATTATGGGGGTCCCCTGCTTTAATCCAGTAATCAATGCTGCTTCTTTACTTAATCCACCGATTATATCCCACGGTTTTAAAATTAGGGGTAATTTACTTAAAG
>JALHTA010000354.1 GCA_022865545.1 Actinomycetota bacterium
AAAAATATTGTCAGAAAAATACTGGAATTTGCTGTAGAAAAGGACGCAAAGATAACTATAGTTACCAATGGCGTATTTGCTGGAGATTTTATAGATATACTGAGCCATGTTAAAGAAAATATAGAAATGCTTCAGATAACGATAGATGGGCCTGAAAGCATACATGACAGGAGAAGGATACACTTTTCCGGTAAAGGAAGTTTTACTGAGATCTCAAAAAGTATTGATGCTCTATTGGATAATAAAATAAATACAAATGCCAGGATAAATATTGATATGGAAAATATTGACTATCTTCCTGAAATATATAACTATATGCTAAAAATGGATTGGATAGGTCACCCCAATTTTAAAGTAAGACCCTCACTTATTACCGACCACACTACACTTGAATATATCCAACCGGTCATCGAAGAAGAAAAACTGCTTGAGAGATTAATGAGTATCTATGATGTAAATCCTGAACTTGAAAAACTTTTTGGGTTCTACAGTTTTAAACCTTTAAGGCATATACAGGAAATCCTGAATGGTGCACCAAATGTCTCTCCGAGATTTTTTAATTGTGAAAGCAATCTTCTTGAACTATATATATTTTGTCCTGATGGATATATTTATACATGTCCTGAGTCCATTGGGAACAAAGATGTATCTATCGGAAAATTTTTCCCGTCACTTGAGCTTTCCAGAAGCGGAATGTCGATGTGGAGGGATAGAGATATTATGAATATGGAAAAATGTATAGAGTGTAAGTTTGCCCCGATCTGCGGCGGTGGATGCCCGATTTCTTCCATGATCATCTCCGGGGGAGAAGAACCCGTTTGTGAAAGGTATCAGGAAGTACTTGATACTTATCTTTATCACAGGGGAAAGAAGATATTGAAAAGCTTCTTATAGACAATCCTCTGAACCAGAAATAACAAATGTTTGATTTTACTTTCAAATTTATTCTTAATAATCATAAGGCTTGCAAGCCTAAAAGAACTGTAATCTCCCGCCTGTTTTAATTTTTATTAAAAATCTATTAGAATCTAAATAATATCAAATAATTTTTGGGGTTGATGAATTCAAGGTTTAAGATTTTAGATTCAAATCCAGTAATATTCTGGCTTATTATTATTCTGGGTAGTCTGGCACTTGCAGTGACCCTGACAATACTTATAGTAAACCTTGCCATAAAACCATCTTATGGACCAGATACTTTAAAATATTTCAGCAGCGATCTTCTTTTAAGGGCTTCAGCATATGGTAGGATAAGCATAACTCTTTCAATCATCAGCAGAGTTCTTTCCTGGGCGGTAATGAGTGTCTTATTGTTAATTATATGGAAATATTTTACTGCCGGAACCAGAGTGAATATCCTGGCCGCTGCAGGATATATTGCCCTTTTCTATATTGTGATGAGCATTATATTACTTCCATTAAGTTTTTACAGAGGCTATACGGTAGAGCATCAATTCGGTCAATCAGTTCAAACTGTGGGGATGTGGTTCAGTGATTATGGGAAAAGCAAAGCAATAGACATAATTATCTCAATTGGCGCTATGACTGGAATATATGCACTTCTGGTATATATGCCCAGATACTGGTGGTTAATAGCAGCTTCTGTAATGGCTGTTTTTATTGTAGTAGCAGTTTATCTTTATCCGGTCCTTATTGATCCGCTTTTCTATAAGTTTAAAAAACTTGATGATGGTAAGCTTCAGGAGGAGATACTGGAGATAACGGAGAGGGCCGGAATAGAAGTAGAGGAGATCCTTGTGGCTGATGCCAGCCGGAGGACCGTTAAAGCCAATGCTTATTTTACAGGAATAGGTAATACCAGGAGAATCGTCCTTTATGATAATCTGATTGATAATTTTTCCAGCAAGGAAATATTGAATGTAGTGGCCCATGAAGCTGGACACTGGAAATATTCCCATGTGCTTAAAAGTATTGGTATAAGCATAATAGGGGGTTTTCTTGGTTTTTTCTTATTAGGCCTTATATTTTCCAGGACAGGATTAAAAGGAGATATAAGAGCTGTTTTCATCTTGATACTTATAACCGCTTTAGTCACATTTTTAATACTTCCATTTCAGAATATGGTCTCCAGGTATTTTGAGAAGCAAACTGATGAAATAGCCCTTGAAATTACAAAGGGATACGATACGCAGATAATATTGATGACAAGGCTTGCCGAATCAAATCTTTCAAATGTGGACCCACATCCAGTAATCAAATATATCCTGTACTCCCATCCTCCAATAATGGAGAGGATAAGATATGCGGAAGATGGAATAAATAAATAGTAATTGTTCATATTTTTTAATCTTGTTAGTGTAAGTTTCTTCCCCTTCTTTTTTTTAAGCTTATTTTAAGGAAAGCAGTATAGACTTATCATTTAAGTGAAAAATAAATGAGGAGACTATTTTGAAAATACTTATTACGGGAGCATTTGGAAATGTAGGTTTATATACCCTAAAAAACCTTTTGAGCAAGGGACATAAGGTAAGGGTCCTTGAATTAAAGAATAAAAATAATTTAAAAATATTTGATGATCTTCAGAAAAAAAATGGTTATAGCATAGATATGGTATGGGGAGATATTACTGATGTCTTGTCTGTCAGTAAAGCTGTAAAAGGACAGGATATCATCATACATCAAGCTTTTATAATCCCGGCACTTTCTGAACAAAAACCGAACTGGGCATGGGAAATAAATGTCGAGGGGACACGGAACCTTCTCAGGGCTGCAGCTGAAGAGGAGGTAAAAGCAAAAATAGTTTTCACATCTTCAGTTTCAGTATTTGGAGAGACCCAGGATCAGAAGCCTCCCAGGAAAATTGAAGACCAGGTAAAACCTACTGATAATTATTCGCATCACAAAGTTGCGTGTGAACAACTTGTGAAGATATCGGGGCTTAAATGGACGATACTCAGGTTAGGGGCGGTACTTTCACCTTCACTTTGTGAGATAGATCCCATGCTTTTCAGCGTCTCTCTTGATAATAGAATAGAACTGGTTCATGCTGCTGATGCCGGATCAGCTCTTGCGAATGCTGCAGTCAGTGATCAAGTCTGGGGAAAGACCCTGCTTGTTGGCGGAGGGAAGAGATGCCAGATGCTTCAAAAGGACTTCATCACCAGGGTATTGGACGGATTAGGATTGGGCATGTTCCCTGAGGATGCTTTTACCAGCAAGCCTTTCTATACCGACTGGATGGACACCTCTGAAAGCCAGTATCTTCTTAAATATCAGGAAAAAGACCTTGATGATTTCTTAGTCGAAATAAGGAAGGTTTTGGGTATTAGAAGGTATCTTCTAAGAGCAGTTAAACCAATAGTAAAATACTGGATACTCAAAAAATCACCTTACTTTCCTATTAAGAGATCTGCTAAAGCTAAAGCTAAACCAGGGATAAAGAATAGTCCCGTTTCTGCAATACAATAGATCCCTTAAAAAACTATATAAATATTCCATGATATTTTTGAAATATCTGCATTAATCTGTCAAAATATAATGTAGAAATTATCCGGAATATTTTCTGCATCCTATTGGTGCTTGAAATATAAGAGTAATATTCTAATCTTATGTTAAGCAAATAATCTCATAAAGAGAAGAGGAGGGTCACCAATGGTAGGAATTATTAAAGGAGCATCGGAAAATCCAGCTAAGATTAAATACGGTATGATAGGAGGAGGACCTGATGCATTCTTTGGATCAGTACACAGAAAAGCAGCTGCTATGGATGGAGAGATAGACCTGGTAGCTGGAGCATTTTCTTCATCTGGCGAAAAGTCACGTACTCAGGGAAAATAATTAATGCTAGAACCAGACCGGGTGTATGGTTCATATGAGGAAATGGCTGAGAAGGAATCAGCATTACCGGAAGATGAAAGAATTGATTTTGTTTCAATTGTCACCCCTAATCATCTTCATCACCCTGCAGCTAAATTATTTATGGAGGCTGATATCAATATTATCTGTGATAAACCGATGACGACCACACTCGAAGAGGCAGAAGAACTTTGCCGGATCACTAAATCCAAAGATAGGGTTTTTGCTGTAACCTATACCTACACGGGATATCCAATGGTCAAACAGGCGAAGAAACTCATAGAGGATGGTGTGCTGGGTGATATAAGAAAAGTCGTCATTGAATACCCTCAGGGCTGGCTGACTAAAACAATCGAGAAAGACGGAGCCAAACAGGCAATTTGGAGAACAGATCCAAAGCAAGCCGGAGCCTCTTCCTGCATGGGAGACCTGGGGACGCATATTGAAAATATGTCTAATTATGTTACCGGTTTAGAGATCGAAGAAATAATGGCTGACCTTTCTGTATTTGGTGAGGACAGGGTATTAGATGATGACGGCAATGTACTGGTTCATTTTGATAATGGAGCCAGGGGCTTGTTTTATGCTTCACAGATCTCAGTAGGGGCCGAAAATGGTTTAAAATTCATGATATATGGAACTGAAAGCTCCCTGGAGTGGCATCAGGAAAATCCAAATTATCTATATTTAAAATATGGTGATAAACCGGAAAAAGTATACAAGCACGGCAATGACTATCTGGAAGAAGTCGCCAAACATAATTCCAGGCTGCCATTTGGCCACCCGGAAGCTTTTATTGAAGCCCTGGCTAATATATATGTAAATGCTGCCAGGACGATACTTGCAAAGAAGAATGGAAAAGAACCCGGTAAATTTGATACAGATTTTCCAACAGTTCAGGATGGGGCCAGGGGAGTTAACTTTGTGCTAAAAACTGTAGAAAGCAGTAAAAACAAGAAATGGGTCGATGCAAAATATACCCCACCCTCTTAATGATGGCCTATAAAATATCAGACATTTAAATTAAAATAAACTATAGTTTAAGTCCCAATACTATATTTAGGATAATTAAAAATTCTTATACGAGGAGGTTAATATGAAGTATGGTTTGAACACTTTGATATTTACGGGAAGTTTTAAGGATGAGAATACTGTTCTATTTGAAAGAATTAAAAAAATCGGATTTGATGGTGTTGAAATAGCTTTGGCCCAGAAAGGTGATCTGGATTATGCAAGGACACTTGAACAGTTAAAAAACAATGGTCTTGAGTGCAGTGGAATATGTGGGATGTTTAGCCTGGACAGGGACATAAGAGGTCCGGACATGGAAAATATAAAAAATGGCATAGAATATATTAAGGATGGCAT
Organism: Actinomycetota bacterium; assembly: GCA_022865545.1. GTDB lineage: Bacteria > Actinomycetota > Humimicrobiia > Humimicrobiales > Humimicrobiaceae > M55B120. The sequence continues at coordinate 5,185 of JALHTA010000354.1, forward strand.
TGATGCGGCGGCAGCGCTGGAGTGTAATATTTTTACCGGCCCTATTTACTCTGCAGTTGGAAGGGCAAATCTTGAGAGTCCGGAAGACAGGAAGAAGCAGTGGCAGACGGAGATAGAGAGTTTGAAGCAAGTCTGTCAGTATGCAGAGGAAAAATCAGTATATCTGGCCATAGAACCATTGAACCGTTTTGAAACTGATTTTATAAATATTGCTGATGATGCTATAAAGTTGATAAAAGAGGTTGGAAGCAATAATTTAAAGATACACTTAGATTCATTTCACATGAATATCGAAGAAAAAGATTCTGCAGCCGCAATAAGGAATGCAGGGGACCTCTTATATAATTTCCATGCTAATGAAAACGACAGGGGAGCACCTGGAACGGGCCAGGTCCGCTGGGAAGAAATTGTAGATGCCTTAAATGATATCGGGTATAACCGTTATCTGGTAATCGAGACATTTACTCCTGATAATGAGTTGATCGCAAAAGCAGCATCGATTTGGAGATCTACCGAGAAAAGTGAATGGATCCTTCTTGAGAAAGGTTTAGATTTTTTAAAAAATTGTTTAAAGGATAAGTGAAAGAAAACAATATGAACTACCTGATAGGCTTTGACATAGGAACGACCTCTACAAGATGTATATTAATAGATGTTTTAGGAAAACTTATAGCATCAGCCACAAAGGAATACCCGCTTGATACCCCAAAACCTGGGTGGGCCCAGCAGGACCCTGACCACTGGTGGGAAGCATCAGTGCATACCATAAAAGAGGTACTGGCTAAATCAAAAGTAGACCCCGGGGATATATCAGCTATTGGGCTATCAGGGCAGATGCACGGCTCAGTATTTCTGGATAGGGACGGCAAAGTGATAAGACCGGCTCTTCTATGGTGTGACCAGAGGACTCAAGCGCAGTGTGATACTATATATGATATATTTGGTGGAGAGGATGAGTTTATAAAACTATCCTACAATAAGGCACTAACAGGTTTTACAGCTCCAAAGATTCTCTGGTTAAGAGAAGCTGAGCCAGAAAATTATAGTAAACTTTCCCAGATACTGCTTCCCAAAGACTATATAAGGTATAAGCTATCCGGAAACTATGCTACAGAGGTGTCAGATGCATCAGGTACAGCACTAATGGATATAGAGGCCAGGACCTGGTCCGATAAGATAATAGAAGGCCTGAAAATAGGTAAAGACCTCTTACCACCGGTATATGAGTCATCCAGGGTATCCTCCCACGTATCTAAAGAGGCAGCTTCTCTTACAGGTCTTACTCAAGGCACACCCATAGTAGGTGGAGCAGGGGACCAGGCAGGTGGAGCAGTGGGATCAGGTATTGTGCGAGAAGGCCTAATATCTGATTACCTTGGAACAAGTGGAGTTGTATTTGCCCACTCAGATAAACCTGTCTATGACCCACAGGGCAGGCTTCATTCCTTCTGCCATGCAGTGGAAGGTGCCTGGCATCTTATGGGAGTTACTCTCTCAGCAGCAGGATCATATAAATGGTATTATGATACATTTGGTACCTCAGATAAG
>JALHTA010000355.1 GCA_022865545.1 Actinomycetota bacterium
AATTATTCAAACCGTACAATTCTCAGGAAATATTCTTCACTTATAAATTATTTTCGTTTTCTTGAAGAAAATGAACTCATAGATATACAACTTTCACAATTCATAAATGTCCCCAGAAAAAGGGAGCGCCTCTACACCTTTCTTTCAAAAAAAGAAATGGAAATACTTTTTGATTCCATGGTGGTAAAAGATTATCTTAATAATAGGAAACGTATTACCAGCCCACAAAACAGGAAAAATCTTACTTCCCTGCACAAAAGGAACCGGCTCATAATAGAACTCCTCTATTCAACAGGAGCAAGGGTTAGCGAGATTGAGGGTATAAAGTTAAAAGATGTCGATCTTAAAAAAAGCGAGATCAGGGTAATAGGAAAGGGAAGGAAGCAGAGGATAGTCTATATTAATAGTAAGTGTCATTGCCTGCTTGAAATATATTTAAAGGAAAGCCGTCCTGAATTGTCCCTTAATAAAAAAACCGGTATGCATTCTGGAGATCTACATCTTTTACTGAACAGTAAAGGCGGCAGGCTTTCCTCCAGGAGCATAAGTGAGATCGTCAGGAGGTCTGTCTTGCGGGCGGGGATCAAAAAGAATATCACCCCGCATAGCATAAGGCATAGTTTCGCCTCACATCTAATGCAGGAAGGTGCAGGTATAAGGGAGATACAGGAGCTGCTTGGCCATGAGAATATCTCTACTACAGAGATATATTCCCACCTTGATATCAAGAAGATAAAAGACGACTATAGGCGCTTTCACCCCAGGGCAAAATAAGGTATGAGGGGCCCTGTAGATCATAATTAATAATATAGTTGATTATTTGCCCAATAATATATATTATGTTAGACTTGTACGTTGAAAAACACACATCACTTGCGGAAATATGGTGCAAAAATTTAATGTTAAAGTGGTGGAGGAAAACCATAATTAGGAGGTATTAGCTTGAGCGTTGTTACTATGAGACAACTCCTCGAAGTAGGAGTTCACTTTGGTCATCAAACCAAAAAATGGAATCCCAAAATGAAGAAATATATATATACTGCCAAAAATGGTATATATATAATCGATCTGACAAAGACCCTGGAATTGCTTCTGGAAGCATATGAGTATGTAAAGAAGATGTCTGCAGATGGAGGTACCATACTTTTTGTAGGTACAAAGAAACAGACGCAGGACATAATTGAGAATTCTGCAGGTGAATGCGGAATGCCGTATGTCAAAAACAGATGGCTTGGCGGGACACTGACTAATTTTCAAACCATTAGTAAAAGAGTCAAGAGAATAGTCGAGATCGAAGAGATGGAAGAAACAGGAATGTTTGAAAAACTGCCAAAAAAAGAAGTAATCGGTATCAAAAAGGAATATGCTAAACTGATGTATAATATCGGTGGTATAAGGGATATGAGAAGAATCCCTGATGTAGTATTCGTGATCGATCCGAGCAAGGAAGTCATAGCTGTAAATGAAGCCATAAAACTTGGTATTCCTATTATAGCGATCACTGACACTAATTGTGACCCGGACCTTATAGATTTCGTGATTCCAGGCAATGATGATGCTATACGTTCTTGCGGCCTGATCACAAATGTTATTGCTGAAGGTGTTAGGCAGGGTGGACAAGAGAAGATAAAAAAGGAAAACAGCCCTGAAGAGAAAGATGCCAGTGAACTCGAAAAAGAAAAAAAAGTAGAAGATATTGAAGACACACCAGAAGAAAATGTCTGGGTTTGATTAGGAGGAATTATGGAAATAAAAACTGAATTAGTAAAAGAATTAAGAATAAAAAGTAGTGCCGGTATGATGGACTGCAAAAAAGCTCTAGTTGAGTCAAAAGGTGATCTTGTTAAAGCGGAAAGCTTATTAAGGGAAAAAGGACTCGCACAAGCTTCCAAGAAGGCATCAAGAGCAACAAAAGAAGGTATTATTGAAAGTTATATACATAATGGCTCAAAAATCGGCGTACTGGTTGAAGTAAACTGCGAGACAGACTTTGTCGCAAGAAATCAGGTTTTTAAATCCCTTGTGCACGATATAGCACTACATATAGCTGCTGCAAATCCAGCATATGTAACTGTGGATGAAGTCCCTGCTGATGAAGTTGAAAAAGAAAAAGAGATATATAAGAAACAGGCTCTAAATGATGGAAAACCTGAAAATATCGTAGAAAAGATAGCAGAGGGCAGAATAAAGAAATATTATGAAGAAAGCGTCCTGCTCGAACAGGCTTTTGTAAAGGATCCTGATAAGAAGATAGATGAATTGATTAAGGAAAATATAGCAAAGATCGGTGAAAATATAGTAATAAAGAGATTCTGCAGATTTGTTCTTGGAGAAATTTAAGATACTGTATAATTTATATACTTTTATTAATTATTAATAAAACAATATTATCTTTTTATATATGGCTGACTCAAAATACAAAAGAGTTCTCTTAAAGATCAGCGGTGAAGCATTGCTTGGAGATGGAGGCTATGGGATAGATCCCATTATTACTGCGTCAATAGCAGCCCAGGTAAAGGAAGTAATCGAGATGGGCGTTGAAATAGCAGTAGTTGTCGGGGGAGGCAATTTTTGGAGAGGGACATCAGCCAGCGCAAATGGTATGGACCGTAATACCGCGGACCATATTGGAATGCTTGCTACCATAATGAATGCTCTGGGACTTCAGAATGCATTAGAAAAGATCGGAGTATTTACCAGGGTGCAGACTGCAATATCCATGCAGGAAGTAGCAGAACCATTTATCAGGAGAAGAGCTGTTCGCCATCTGGAAAAAAAGAGAGTAGTGATCTTTGCCGGTGGAACCGGGAACCCTTATTTTACAACCGATACAGCTGCGGCACTCCGGGCTCTTGAAATAAATGCTGAGATCATTTTTAAAGCAACAAAAGTAGATGGTGTATATGACAAAGATCCACTTAAATACAAGGATGCAAAAAAGTTTGATAACTTGACCCATATCGAAGTTCTCAATAAGAATCTCAGGGTCATGGATTCTACTGCAATCTCGCTTTGCAGGGAAAATAATCTGCCTATTATAGTTTTTGATTTAGCCATGCCTGGAAATATCAAAGGTGTTATAATGGGAAAGAAGATTGGAACTTTAGTATCAAAGGGACGACCATGAAAGACAAGATCATATCTGAAGCAAAAAAAAGGATGAATCAATCGGTAGAAAATACCCAGCATGAATTTAATACAATAAGGACAGGCCGTGCATCAGTAGCTCTTTTAGACAATATCTATATTGATTATTATGGAACCAAGACACTGATAAAGCATGCAGCTAATATCAGTGTTCCTGAAGCAAGGATGATAGTAATAGCTCCCTATGAACCGAAAATTTTAAAAGAGATCGAAACCCAGATAATAAAGTCAGACCTGGGTATAAATCCTACAAATGATGGAAAATCCATAAGACTTTCAATCCCTTCTTTAAATGAAGAGAGAAGACTTGAGCTTGTAAAACTTGTAAAGAAAATTGCTGAGGACGGAAGAGTAGCAATAAGGAATATCCGTAGAGATAGCAATGATGAATTCAAGAAGATGGAATCAAGTAGTGATATTACCGAAGATGACCTCAAGCTTTCCCAGAAAGATGTTCAGGACACAACAGACGGATTTATCGTTAAGATAAATAATGCCCTCGAACAGAAGGAAAAGGAAATAATGGAAGTGTAGGTAATATATATTGAGTTTGTTTTCTTCAATATTTGCTTCAAAAAAGAATTCTTCGCAGGATCTGATCATAAATGGCAATATTCCCAAACATGTAGCAATAATAATGGATGGAAATGGTAGATGGGCCACAAAACGTCATTTACCACGGTCTGCCGGCCACAGGGCAGGAGTGGAGTCATTAAGGGAGATCATAAATGCATCTATAGAGATTGGGGTGGAGTATCTTACTGTATACTCACTTTCAAGCGAAAACTGGAAAAGGCCTGAAAGTGAGATAAAATTCCTGATGAAGCTGTTTCTTGCAACGATAAAGAATGAATTGAGGCTTCTTATGGAGTACGGGGTAAGACTCAGATTGGTCGGCGATAGAAAATCACTGCCGCCAGAAGTAGTGGAAGCATATGAAGAGGCTGAGAAGAAAACATCGGAAAATACTAAGCTAAATTTTAATATTGCCCTTAATTATGGGTCACGCCAGGAGATTCTTGATGCGTTCAAGATCCTGGGAAAAAAAATCAACAGCGGTGAATTAAATATTGAAGATATATGCATAAAAGATCTGTCAGATAATCTTTATACTAAAGATATTCCCGACCCGGATTTTCTCATAAGAACGAGTGGAGAACACAGGATAAGTAATTTCCTTTTATGGCAAATATCCTACTCTGAACTTTATTTCACGAAAGTCTTATGGCCCGATTTTAAGCGGAAACACTTTATAAAGGCAATAGATGAATACCAGAAGCGGAACAGAAGATTTGGAAAACTTTGACAAGCGGAGATATTAGATGATCTTTTTGCAGTACTTACTGGCCATAATCGGCCTATCCTTAATAATAATAGTCCATGAATTCGGCCATTTTATTTTTGCCAGGGCCGGAAGGATGTATATACATGAATTCTTTATCGGTTTTGGTCCCAGGTTATTTAAGTTTAAATCCAAAGCCGGTACGGTCTATGGTCTTAAAGCAGTACCTGTCGGAGGTTATGTAAAAGTAATGGGTATGGACCGCAGTGAGACTATTCCGGAAGATAAAAGACAAATGTCGTATCAGAATAAACCATTCTATAAAAAATTTCTTACAATATTCGGAGGAGCAGGTTTTAATGTCATATTTGCCATAGTACTCATAGGGGTATTTCTTTCAATGGGCATATATGAGCCAGGCACTACGATAGAATATGTACAACCGGAAACACCTGCCGAGATCTCAGGACTCCAGGTAGGTGATAAGGTGATCGCAATAGATGGAGAAAAGATCGGGACATGGGATGAATTTGCAGCACTGACGCAAAGTAAGCCCGGCAAAGAGGTGGTCTATACTATAATAAGGGATGGACGTGAAATCGAAGTAACTCCCATTCTTGATACGGTTGAAGGTTCAGGGTATCTCGGAATAAGTCCCGAATACGTGAAAATACATATGAGTTTTCCGCAAGTTATAAAGGAAAGCTTTGTGATGACATGGGATATAATAACTACTTATGTTAAATTATTTGGAAAACTTTTTACCGGACAGATCCCATTCGACCAGGCAAGACCCGTGTCCCCTATAGGGGTGGTCAGTATTTTTCAGCAGTCGATCTCGATGGGTTTGCAAAATTTCATTCTTTTTCTTGCACTTGTGTCCATCCTGATAGGATTTGGAAATCTTCTTCCGATACTTCCTCTTGATGGAGGTAATATAGTGCTGCTCATAATCGAGACGATAAGGAAAAAACCCATACCGCAAAGGGTTCTTGAAGTAACAAATTCCATAGGGATATTCTTAATGGTGGCGCTACTGATAACTGGTTTTGTATTTGATATTATCAGTCCCTTTAATCTTAATAATATGTAGTTGGGAGCCTGTCCAAAAATTGGATCCTGGCTTGTTGGACAGGCTCCTAGAAATAGATATGAAGATACAGAGAAAAAAAACAAGAAAGATAAAGCTCGGTGGATTAGAAATCGGGGGAGGAAGTCCTGTTTCTGTCCAATCGATGACAAAGTCCAAATTAAGTAATACTTCAGCAATAAAGAGTGAAATAAAGGAACTTATTGATTGTGGTTGTGAAGTTATAAGGATCGCCATTCCGGATAAAGAGGCCATACAAGATTTAAAGAAACTGGTTGATGATAAACTTTTTACAGATATCCCGGTTGTAGCAGATATCCATTTCGACTACAGGCTCGCCCTGGAATCTATAAAGGCAGGTGTTGATGGAATAAGGATAAACCCTGGGAATATTGGTGGAGGCGAAAGAACGGCAAAAGTAGTGGAGGCTGCAAAAAGTAAAGATATAGCTATAAGGATCGGAATCAATTCCGGATCTATCGATAAAAAGATACTTAAAAAAAACAAGGGGATACTAAAGAGTTCAATGGTCGAGAGCGCAATGGAGAATATAAGGATCATGGAAAAACTTGGGTTTTATAATTTTAAAATATCTGCAAAAGCATCTTCGGTGCTGGATACTATAAGTGTATACAGGGCAATATCTGAAAAAACTCAAGTACCTCTTCATCTTGGGGTTACTGAAGCCGGCCCGATGTTCAGGGGAAGCATTAAGTCCTCGGTGGGACTCGGAGTTCTACTGGCTGATGGGATAGGGGATACTATAAGGGTTTCGCTGACAGAAAGATCACCCGAGGAAGTAAGGGCAGGTTATTTAATACTTTCAAGTCTTAAGCTCAGGGCTATGGGTGTTGATATAATCTCATGTCCCACATGCGGCAGGACCAGGGTGGACCTTCCGGAAATTGTAAGAGAAGTTGAATCAATGACGGTCGGAGTAAAAAATGACCTGAAGCTGGCAGTAATGGGTTGTATTGTAAATGGCCCGGGAGAGGCAAAGAATGCCGATCTTGGAATCGCATTTGGAAAAGACAAGGCTGCATTATTTCTTAAAGGTTCAGTCTTAAAAAGAGTCAGTAAAAATATAATTATAGATGAGTTCAGGGAAGAATTGAAAAAACTAATAGAAACTTAAGGAGAATAGATTTGAAATATTCACAAAGTTTTATCCCCACTTTAAAAGAAGACCCCAGGGAAGCAGAGATAGCAAGCCACTCACTGACACTCCGGGCCGGGCTAATACGGAAAATAGCTTCCGGGATCTATGCATTTCTACCTGCAGGCACAATAGTACTCCAAAAGATCGAGCAGATAATCCGGGAAGAAATGAACAGGGCAGGAGCGGTTGAA
>JALHTA010000356.1 GCA_022865545.1 Actinomycetota bacterium
AATATTTTTTCCCCGATCTTTATCCATGAGTCAAACTCTTGACAACTTATTATTAAAATGGATTATACAGCACAAACACCGGTTTATAAAATGATCTTTGATATTGGAAGCTAAAGTTAAAAGTATTTTGATTTAATTATATAATGTTAAGGGTAATAAACTATAGGAATCTTTTTAATTTAAGATGCCGTGGTTTTTTGGTAATACCAGGCAGCAGAACTGGAGAGGAAAAGATGTGGGGTAGGAAGAAAAAAGTGGGCATAGCGCTAAGCGGTGGAGCGGCCAGGAGCCTTGCACATATTGGGGTGCTTGAAGTGCTGGAGGAGCTTGGCGTGGAACCGGTAGCTATCTCAGGTACAAGCATGGGATCAATAATAGGTTCTTTTTACTGCTCTGGAGTACCTTTGGGTGAAATGGAGAAATACGTCGCTTCCATGGATTGGAAGAGTTTCCTGCTTTTTTCTGACCTTGCACTTTCAAATACCGGCATTATCAATGGCCGGCGCATTGAGAGAGTGCTGGAAAGATTTCTGGAGGATAAGACTTTTTCGGATTGCAATATGGATTTTTGCTGTGTTGCAGTCGATGTGTTTACAAGACAAAAGGAGATCCTGTCCAGCGGCAGGCTGCTTGATGCTGTCAGGGCGTCGATATCGATCCCCGGCTTCTTTTCTCCAATATGGCTTGACGGAAAGCTGCTGATAGACGGGGGGCTTATCGAACCTTTGCCTACTGAAGCCATAAAGATGTTTGATGTAAATTTTATTATTGGATCCTCCATCACCTTTGAAAGGGACAGTGAAAAATACAGGTACTTGCAGGTGGACGGCAATCATACAGGAAAGGGACAGGTCTATGATTATCACAATATAGAGGCAGGTAATCCTGAAAGACTTAAAAGGCTTCACGATCTTTTTAAAGGCAGGAAAAAAGATGAAGATCAAAAAAATGTCTCGGTCCAGTCAATACTTGATACCAGCCTCAATATAATGCAACGCGAGATAGCTCGCAGATATAATGATCTTGCAGATATTGTAATAGAACCTGAAGTAGGGGATTTTGGATTCTTTGATCTTACACACGGAAGCGAGATCATAAAGAGGGGGAGGGAAGCAGCAGAAGCAAAAGCTGGAGAGATCAAAAGGAAGCTGCGCCTGAGATAGTTTTTAAAAAATCAGCTGGTGAAACAATTTTTAATCCTTTAGAAATAAAATCTTTTCTATTCCTGGTTATTAAAAACTGACAACCTGTATTTATAGCAGAAAAATATTGTATTGAATCTTCATAATCTTTCTCCGGTATTGTCCTTGATTGTCTTAAGATATCTTTGGTTAAAGGAACGACTTTAAAATCATCCAGAATCTCATCAACAAAGTTCCCGGCAATTATAGAATTCTTCAGTTTTTTTACTATATAGTAAAAGTTGTTTACAGTTATTGCTGAGATATAACCCTGGAAGGATTGCTCCTTTGCAAGTGTCCATATTCTAGCACTGTCTATATAATGCGGCTCTCTTTTAACCAATACATCAAGGATTATATTGGTATCCAAAAATATTTTCATTTTTCTCTCATTTTATCATCTATTATTCCATCACGGAGTTCTTTATATGATTTAGAAGTTTCCAGCATGCCCATCCATTTGATTACAGGGTCAGAGATCTTAAACCCATCGATTTCTGCTTCTTTCTGGTTGAAGTAATCTTTTACCATGGCTGAAATTGATTTTCCAGTAATTTGTGCTACTTTTTTAGCCTTCCTGCTGACATCTTCATCAATATATAATGTTAGTTTTGTTTTTTTCAATTTCATATACCTCCACGTATAGTAATAACAGTATAACACGTATAAGTGGGGCAAACAAACCATTTTATCAGTTTCTAGTTTTATTTTTCAGTGCTTCTTTATTAATGGGTTTGGGTTATCACATATTACTCATATAAAAATTTATAAGAGATAAATACAGAGCAGCAGTGATTCGCAGGCAGTAAAATAGATGCCTTGACATAGTGTATATAATAATATATATTATGTATATAATTATATACATATAGTTAACATTAATAGTACATATATGATGGTAATCAAAAGTGAACTTAATAACAATCTCAGGAGATGCCGGTTCGAGTCAGGGGAGATCTCCCAGCAGGAACTTGCTAATATGGTCGGTGTTACCCGCCTGACCATACATTCCATCGAGACCGGAAAATTTAATCCTTCCGTGAAACTTGCGCTAAAAATTGGAAAATTTTTTAATAAATCCGTAGAAGAAATATTTTACCTGGAAGAAGATCTGACAAAGGAGTAAGAGAGTAATGAAAAGACTGATGAGAGTAAGTAATAATACGTCCCTGGTTTTATGCTCGATTTCAATAGCAGGCCTTATCTTTACAAATACATTCTATATATTGCTTAAGGATATGATCATCAGTATGAGAGATGTTGAAAGTTTCATGAACCGGTTTTCGATTCCGGTAGCAGTAGTGTATATCATATTTGGATTTTTTCATCTTACCGCAATACTTACCCTGGTACTGGAGTTAAAATTCTTTAAAAGGGATAATTTCCTCCGTGCATTCCTAATTTTTACAGGCATTGTTTCCCTGCTGATGTTGTTTGGAGACTTTACACTTTTAAGCGATATTTCGAAAGAATATGTTTTTGGTCTTCCCGGAGAGTTTAATATCCTGTTTTTTAGCCAGGTACTGCATCTTGTTTTCTACATCCTTATGGCTGTACTTCTTATATCTAGCAGAAAGTCGGCCTGGAAGAAGAGTGAAGAAATAGTATTAAAAGACGATTCAATATTTATTAATGCACAGTATATCGGGATCTTGAGTGGAATCTCAGGCCTGGCCCTGGTCACGATTTTTTCTGCATTGTATTTAAAGGTCTATGATCTACCTGTGTGGGCCATAAAAGCTGGAATAGTAATATCAAGCCTGATGGCTGTGATCCCTTATATCCTGATTGCTTTTTACTGGTTCATAATCAAACTCAGGGAGAAGACAGGCGAGTGGTATGATGAAAAACAGTATCAGGATATAACCAGGTCAAGTCTTGTAGCTATTGTAATGTCAATAATATTTCTACTGATAGTATTTATAATACAGTATATTTTCGGAAATTTTGAACTACTAAATTTTATCTGGTTCCCCCTATATTTCTTTTTTATACTTCTTCTATTTTCATCGATAACCCTATTTTTCAATAAAAGAAAGTTGGGATAAGTAATATTTATCATATTAACTTTATTCTGTTTTTATAGTATTGTATGGGGATAATGAACATCAGACAGGAAATAAAAAGATCTGCAAAGAAACAAATAGGTAACCACCATAGGTCTTTAAGCAATTCATTTAAATTTGCAGGAAGAGGGATAATAAGAGTATTCCTGTGCGAGAGGAGCTTCAGGCTGCAGCTGCTTTGCTTCGTACTGACTGTAATCGCCGGTTTTATATTTAGAATAACAGGAACTGAATGGATCTTCATAGTCCTTGCAGGCAGCATGGTGCTTATCACCGAGATGATAAATACGGCCCTTGAATATGCAGTAGACCTTGTAACAGAGGAATACAGGATACTTGCGGAGCATATAAAGAATATATCTGCAGGGGCGGTCCTTGTCTCTTCACTGCTTGCTGTTGTGGTGGGACTTATAATATTTATCCCATACTTTCTGGAATACTTCTAAAAAACTTGAGAAATCCTGAAAATTAAATCTTAAGGTTCTAACAATTAGATCTTGTATACCTCGGAATTGTATAGATCTATAAGAATACAAAAAATTCCAGGAGATCTAATAAAAGTTTTTAGTGAAATAAATGTATATTTATATATAATATATCAGTGATTGTTTTAAGCATTAGAACGGGAGAGAAAAAATGGCTGATCCAAGGCATTACGAAATAGCAGTTATAGGGGGAGACGGAACCGGTCCTGAAGTTGTAGAAGAAGGTAAAAAAGTACTGGAAACTGCCGGGAAGAAATTCGGGATAAACTTTTCATTTACTGATTTTGATTTTGGCGGCGAGAGGTATAAAAAGACCGGAGAGACCATCTCTGACCAGGAAATAGAGGACCTTAAAAAATTCCGTGCCATCTATCTGGGTGCAATAGGCCATCCTGATGTTGCACCGGGTATCCTTGAATTAGGTATCTTGCTGAAATTGAGATTTACACTGGATCAGTATATAAACTTAAGGCCGGTGAAGCTTTATCCAGGAATAGATTGTCCGTTAAAGGACAAAGGTCCGGAGGATATAGATTTTATAGTCGTAAGGGAAAATACAGGCGGATTATATACGGGACATGGAGGAGTGACCAGAAAAGGGACACCTCATGAGGTAGCTACACAGGTGATGGTATATGACCGGCAGATGGTCGACCGGTGCCTTAAGTATTCTTTCGAGCTTGCAAAGGAAAGAAAAGATGAGGGAAAACCCGGGAAGCTTACCCTTGTTAATAAGACCAATGTCCTTACAAATGTAGGGGATCTCTGGTTCAGGGCCTTTATGGAGATGAAAGAAAGCTATCCCGGAATAGAGACCGATTATAATCATATTGATGCGGCATGTATGTGGATGGTAAAGAATCCTGAATGGTATGATGTAATGGTAATACCCAATATGTTTGGTGATATAATAACCGACCTTGGTGCTATGATCCAGGGAGGTATGGGGATCGCTGCGGGAGGGAATATCAATCCGGAAGGAACATCGATGTTTGAGCCCATAGGCGGATCCGCACCTAAATATACAGGGATGAATATTATTAATCCACTGGCAGCAATAGAAGCCGGCAGGATGATGTTAAAGCACCTTGGAGAGCCTGAAGCGGCAAAGTCTATCGAGAATGCTGTATCTGATGTTTGCACTAAAATAAAGAGCTTAAGCGCCGGTAAAATGGGCTATAGTACTTCAGAAGTGGGGGATATGGTAGCCAGCCAGATTTAAAAAGGTTTAGTTTTTTATATAAATTTAAATATTAGTAAAAAAAGATCTACTTATTAAAAGCAGGTCTTTTTTTATTGATATATATTCGATAAGATATATAATAGTATATATAAATATATATACTAAATGGAGAAGGTTATGGCAAAAATACTATTATCTCTACCCGATGATATCTTAAGGGAAATAGATGATTATAGGAATAAAAAAGGAATGAAGAGGAATAAATTCTTTTTAAAAGCACTTGATAACTATTTTATTGTCCTTAAGTCTGGAGAATATTTTGAGAAGAGGAAAGATGCAGTTAGCAGGATTAAAAAAAC
>JALHTA010000042.1 GCA_022865545.1 Actinomycetota bacterium
ATAAAGATCTCAGAGAGGCTATATCTTTTTATAAACAGCCTTTTTTTCGTGATGGGTTTTTCAATCGTCTTTATAGCGCTGGGCTCTACAGCTACATTTATAGGACAGGTATTAGAGGATTATTCAAGCCTGATAAGTAGGATAGGCGGTGCCATACTTATAATCTTCGGGCTTCATTATATGGGGCTATTTAAGATAAAGTTTTTGAACCTGGAGAAAAGGTTCAGCATGCCTGGTTCTATAAGATCAGGTTTTGTAGGCTCTTTTATTTTTGGGATCATATTTTCTTTTGGCTGGATACCATGTGTGGGCATAATCCTTTCAGGAATTCTGCTTCTTGCCAGCAAACTTGACACTCTTCTGGAGGGAATATTGCTTCTGGGAGTCTTTTCTCTCGGACTCGGGATCCCTTTTATCCTTGCAAGTATTTTTATAAGTTTCTTTTCAGGATTCCTAAAAAAACTAAACAAACACTTAGGCCTGGTCTCGATCATATCAGGTATATTTATTATTGCCCTTGGAGTGGTGTTTGTAACTGATTCTACGATAAGGGTGATAGGCTATCTTTCAAGGTATATTCCCATACTGGATAAAATAAATTTTTAAATAAATATTTATCGGGATTTGTGCTAGAATTTCTATATTTGATTTTCATAAATATGAAATATCTTAATTTTTATTTATAATAAACTCTAAATGAGGAGGAGACTTGAATATCGATCCTATAGCTTTTACAATATTTAATCTTGAAATAAGATGGTATGGCATCCTGACAGCCCTGGCACTTGTAATCGGATTTGTTATAGCATATTTTATTGCAAAATACCGCAGGCAAAAAGAGGATGAGGTGCTTAATTTTGCACCATTCGCAATAGTTTTTGCAATAATCGGTGCACGCCTGCTGCATGTTTTTGTAAACTGGTCATATTACAGTCAGAATCTTAGCTATATATTTGCATTCCGTAGAGGAGGCCTTGCAATACAGGGAGCTATGGTGGGCGGTATCCTGGCTCTTATTATATTCTGTAAAATAAGAAAGCTTGATTTCTGGCTCTGGGCAGACATAATGGTTACTGGACTTATACTGGGACAGGCGATCGGCCGGTGGGGTAATTTTTTCAATCAGGAAGCATTTGGCAGGCCCACCTCGGTTCCATGGGCAATATTCATCAGACCGGAAAACAGGCCCTTTGATTATTCAAGTTATGAATATTTTCATCCCACATTTTTATATGAGTCAATAGCAAATCTGATACTATTTATACTTCTTTTATTTATGCACAGATTCTACCGCAATAAACCGGATAAGCTTCCGCATGGTCTGATACTTTCAATGTACCTGGGCATCTATGCTTTATATCGGACCTTAATAGAAGCTTTCAGGATAGACAGTGCATTTTTTGGACCCGTGAAAGTGGTATATATCATTAATTTAATTGCTGTAATAGTGGCATTTGTTATGGCAAATTATGTTATCCGTAGATTCAAGGAAAAGAAGATCCGCCAGCAGAATATCAGCGAATAATCTGATATAAATATTATCATAAAAAAACATGGTTGCTGGTCGCATATATCATATGAATGGGAATTTGGCCGACCCTATAAAAGGGCTCAAAGGAGCAAGTCCTTCTACCTATTCGATCTGATGCTATATTCGCATCCACAGTAGTTTTGCCTGTAGAATGAATATTTTTTGGAAAAGTCCATTGCTTTTTTGAAGCCGTCTTTTTTCTTAAAGTCTGCCCTATAGAAATCGATGCCGATTCTTGCGGAAAGAAGACTGCCTGCTTCATTTATTGCATTGCTGTTCTTGTGGGGACTTATCGAAAGAGTTGTCCCAAATATATCAAAACCCTTTTTCTTTGCAGTTTCTGCTGTCTTTTCCAGGCGGAAATTAAAACATATGGGGCATCTCTTGCCCCCTTCGGGTTCATCAGCAAGATCCCTGGTAGTATTGTTCCATTCAGACGCATCATATTCTCCTTTTATAAAACTGGTGCCGGCTGTATCTGCAAGCGACCTGACGTCAGCGAGTCTCCTATTATATTCTTCTTCTGGAAAGATGTTTGGATTATAATAAAATAGTGAAATATCAAATCTTTCTTTAAGCAGATTGGTGGGGTAAGCTGTACAGGTGGCACAGCATGAATGAAGAAGCATTCTTGGTTTTAAAGTTGAATATTTCATCATTTTCCCTATAATATTAAATTTGTCTTTAATTTATTTTAATTTGACATAGAGTATATTAATAGAAACAGTAAAAAGTATCAAAATATTTGACATGAAAGATATTTCTATAAAAGTTAAAAGTCTTGACAGCCTTGAGGAGCTTAAACCCTATCTTAAAAAGGACCACGGAATAGCACAAAAAACAATTTCAGATGTGGACAGTATCGTGGAAGAGGTAAGGCTTAAAGGAGATATGGCCCTTATCAGGTATACCCGGGAGTTTGATGGGTATGATCCGGGGGATATGGATATGCTATCTGCAGACAGCGCAGAAATAGAGGAAGCTGCCCTACGGGCAGAAAAGAATATGCCTGTCCTTATAGATGCTATAAAGGCTAGCAGGAAGAATATTGAGAGATATCACAGGATGCAACTGGAGTCCCAGAAAAATTCCTGGATGATAAGTAGTGGTCCGGGAAAGGAGCTTGGACAGAGATCTATCGCTTTACAAAGAGTAGGTCTTTATATACCAGGTGGAAGATATGTATATCCTTCTACCGTTTTAATGACAGCCATACCGGCGATTATAGCGGGAGTAGATGAGATCATTATATGTTCGCCTCCAGGGACGGATGGAAAACTGAATGATATCCTGCTGTATTTGTGCAGGGACCTGGGGATCAGTGAAGTTTACAAAATCGGTGGCGCACAGGCTGTAGCCGCAATGGCATATGGTACCGGGACAATAAAGCGGGTAGATAAGATAGCCGGGCCGGGCAATATATATGTAACACTGGCAAAGAAAGCTGTTTATGGTCTTGTAGGAATTGATAGCCTTGCCGGTCCAAGCGACATAACTATTATTGCAGACGATGGGGCCAAGGCAGATTTTATTGCGCTTGACCTGGTGGCACAGGCAGAGCATGATCCGCTTTCAAGGAGTATTTTACTTGCAGGCAGCCGCAAGAAAGCAAAGG
Source organism: Actinomycetota bacterium (assembly GCA_022865545.1). Lineage (GTDB taxonomy): Bacteria > Actinomycetota > Humimicrobiia > Humimicrobiales > Humimicrobiaceae > M55B120. The sequence continues at coordinate 3,147 of JALHTA010000042.1, forward strand.
AAGTAGTAGAAAGCATTGATAAATACCTGGAAGAGTTTGGAAGTGACAGCAGGCAAAAAAATAATTTTGAGATAGCAGTCAGTGCACTTAATAATAATTGCAATATTTTTTATAGTGGTGATATGGATCTTCTGGTAAAGGCATCAAATATTATTGCCCCCGAACATTTGGAGATCATGGTAGACGATTATGAGTATATACTTAAAGGTATTAAAAATGCAGGTGCGATATTTATAGGTGACTATACCCCGGTTGCAGTAGGTGATTATATTGGGGGGACCAATCACGTCATACCTACCGGGGGTAATGCCAGATTTGCCTCGTCTCTTAGTGTAAATGATTTTTTAAAGAAGAGCAGCATATGTTTATATAATAGGGATGCCCTTGAAAAAGAAAGAAAATATATTGCAAATATGGCTGATTTTGAAGGATTGTATGCTCATAGGGATTCTGTGAACAAAAGATTTGAATAATATATGAGCCTGTCCAAGATCCAGTTCCCGGACAGGCTCCTAAAAAGGTGGAAAGCATGAGTTTAAAGATAAAGAAATGGATATCCAATCTTCCGGATTATACCCCGGGGAAATCAATAGAGGAAATAAAGAATAAATATGGACTGAAAAATGTCTATAAGCTTGCTTCCAATGAAAACCTGTATGGACTTCCGGAAGGGCTCACAGAAAAGATATGTGAAGAGATCAGGAATATATATTATTATCCCGACGCTGATTGTAGCCAGATAAGAGAGAAGCTTGGAAAAGTATATGGGATCCCTGTAGGAAAAATAATAATAGGAAGCGGATCGGATCAAGTAATCGAGATGATATGCGATAGTTTTATAGGTTCGGGTGATAATGTAGTCATTGCTGACCCGACATTTCCCATATATGAGAAAGCTGCTTTAAAGTGTGGCGGCAGCACCATAAAGGTACCTCTGGTTGATTTCAGGCATGATATAAAAGGTCTTCTTGCTGCAGTGGATAAGAATACACGAATAATGTTTTTAACTAATCCTCATAATCCTGCAGGTACGAATATAACAAAGGAAGAGTTCAAATACGTACTGGATAAATTACCGGAAGACATACTTCTTGTAATGGACGAAGCCTATTATGAATATGCTATGCCTGATGAAAGAATAGATACTACGGAATATATTGCAGGCAGGGATAATCTAATGGTCCTCAGGACTTTTTCAAAAATATTCTGTCTTGCTGGTTTGAGAATAGGATACGGCATAGGATCAGTTGAGGCTATAAGAGCCCTGAATAAGGTGAGACTTCCTTTCAATGTAAGCTCAATTGCACAAAAAGCAGCACTTTATTCCCTCCAGTACCAGGATTTTGCTGTTAAAATAAGGGAGAGTATTCATAAACAAAAACAAATCTATTATAATGTGCTTGAGAAAAACGGTATAGGCTTCATAAGGTCCTATGCTAACTTTATACTTATAAAAGTTGGCATTGACAGCAGTCAGATAACTGAGGAACTGTTAAAGGAAGGTTTTATTATAAGACCTGGAGAAAATCTCGGATTTCCAGGGTATATAAGGGTCACAGTTTCTACAGATGAAGTAAGTGCAAAATTTCTTGAGGTCTTTACCAGGATCTACAAGGATTGCAATAAATAGGGGGGATATTAAATGGGAAAAAAAGAGAAAGGAAGAGTACCATGGAAACAGTGGTAACAGGTAAAGGGACAGAAGTGAAGTTCGGCCAGGGACTTCCAACAGTCATGATTGCCGAAAGGATCAACCCTACAGGAAGAAAATCCCTTGCTGAGGAATTGAAACAGGGCAAGCTGGATATTGTAAGGGAAGATGCCAGGAAGCAGACAGAAGCTGGCGGACATATCATCGACATAAATGTCGGTGCGGTTGGAGTTGATGAAGTGGATATGCTCCCCAGGGCAGTGCAGGTCGTAATGGAAGAGTCAAACCAGCCTATATGCCTTGATTCAGCAAACCCCGAAGCACTTAAAGCGGCGATTAAAATATATCCCTACAAAGTGCTCATAAATTCAGTGACAGGGGAGGAAAAATCTATGGAAAATCTGCTTCCTGTAGTTGCTGAGAGCGGATCAGCTATTATCTGCCTTATGCTGGATGAGGATGGGATACCTGATAATGTGGCAAAAAGGCTCCAAATAGCGAAAAAGATAATCGCACGCACAGAAAGCATGGGTATAAAGATAGAGGACCTGGTATTTGACAGCCTGGTCATGACCAATTCGACCAATACTGAATCAGCAAAGATAACAATTGAGACGATGAGGCAGTTGGTTGCTGAATATGGAGTGTCTACAACAGGAGGATATTCCAATGTCAGCTATGGGATGCCTAACAGGGACCTGCTTAATATCCAGTTTATTTCAATGGGTATAATGAACGGGCTTACAGCCCCGATAACCGATCCGCTTATACCGGGTCTTGCTGAAGCTATGAGAGCATCAGATTTTCTTGCCGGCAGGGATGCTTATGGCATGAACTTTATCTCATCATATAGAAAATAATCAGTTTTTAGGTTATAATCTCCCTTGTTTATTATAATCGAACAAGGGAGAATCAAATGGCAAAGGTACTCTTAAAAGACCTGACCAAGCGATTCGATGACGTAGTGGCTGTTAATAATGTGAACGACGTTATCGAAGACCAACAATTTGTGGTCCTGGTAGGACCCTCAGGATGCGGTAAAACCACAACGCTGCGTATGATTGCAGGGTTGGAGGAAGTAACCGAGGGAGAAATCTATATCGGAGATCGGCTCGTCAACGATGTCCCACCAAAGGACAGGGATATCGCGATGGTGTTTCAGAACTATGCCCTTTACCCCCACATGGATGTGTACAACAATATGGCCTTCGGACTAAAACTCCGAAGAACCCCAAAGGCCGAGATCGAAAAAAGAGTAACTGATGCGGCCAGGATCCTCCATATCGAAGACTTATTGAAAAGAAAACCCAAACAGCTTTCTGGTGGACAGAGACAGAGAGTCGCGCTCGGAAGAGCTATCGTAAGGGACCCAAAAGTATTCCTTATGGACGAACCGCTTTCAAACCTTGATGCAAAACTCAGGGTACAGATGAGAACAGAGATCGCCAAACTTCACCAGCGGTTAAAGGCTACAATCGTATATGTTACTCATGACCAGACAGAAGCCATGACGATGGCGGACAAGATAATCATCATGAAGGACGGGCTTGTACAGCAGACAGGAAAACCTCAGGAAGTCTATGATCACCCTAAAAACATGTTTGTTGCAGGATTTATTGGATCACCAGCTATGAACTTTGTGGATGTAACTGTAACTGATAAGTTAACACTCAAAAATCATCAGTTTGAGATCGATACTCCTCAAAAGATCAAGGATATTATAAAGAGTAATAATCTTGAAGGCAAAGATATCGTTATGGGGATTAGGCCCGAGGACCTGGAAGACTCAGCATTTGTCGAGGATTCAAATGACAGAAATACTCTAACCGCAATTGTAGAAGTAACAGAGCCTATGGGTGCTGAGATCTATGTATATGTGGACATAAATGGAGTCCTTATGACAGCAAGGGTCACTCCGAAGTCGATGCTGAAGAGCGGCGATTCTGCCAAATTGTTCATGGATATTGAAATGATCCATCTCTTTGACAAAGAAACAGAGAAGGCATATATCTAGTAGTAGCGTATTATTATTAAATTTATATTAAAAGTAAGGCACAATATAAGTAATTATATTGTGCTTTACTTTTTCTTTTTATAAAATTAGGGCGTATGGAATCAAGATATGATGTAATAATTTCGGGAGCCGGACCATCAGGCAGCTTGCTTGGTTTTCTGCTCTCCCAAAATAATATAAAGACTCTGATAATAGATAAGAAGATTTTCCCCCGTTATAAGATCTGTGCGGGTGGCTTACAGGATAGGATACTCGAACTCATCCCTTTCGATATTAATAGTATCATCCATAAAAGTTTCGAAAGCATCCTGTTCTCTCTAAAGGGCCGTGATAATTTCTTAAAGATATACGGAAGTCCTATAATCCATACTGTTGACCGGAGAGAATTTGACCACTTTCTTGCAGAAAGGGCTGCGGATAATGGATGCAGTATTAGATTCGGTGAAGAAGTAATATATTTTGAAAGTAATAATAGTGGTATTATTGTAAAGACAGAAAAATATAAATACAATACAAGGATACTTATAGGTGCCGATGGAATAAGGGGTTTGGTCCACCGTAGGATAACCG
>JALHTA010000357.1 GCA_022865545.1 Actinomycetota bacterium
ATGGGAGGAGAAGTCCTGGGTTTCTGTTTCTTGATCGAACTTGAATTTTTAAATCCGCGGAAGGTACTTAAGGGCTATGAAGTATTTTCACTTATAAAATATGATTCAGAGTAATTGACTATAAATTATATTATTTAGATAATACTATATAGGCATATCAAAAATATTTGATCATTATTATTTTGAGGTGATTTAATTGGCAGAGAAAAAAAGAAAAAAAAGTAAGGGAAATGGCGAAGACAAGGAATTAAAAGATAAGATGGCTAAAGAGACCATTGAGGGCAAGACAGGGAACGGGAAAATGAAAAGCAAACTGGAAGATGCTTCTACCGGAGAAGACACACAAAAAAAAGAAGAGGAACTGCTAAGGCAGCTTCAGGAGGAAATAGACAGACTTACGACTAAAGATATTGTCACACAGATGATGATGTCTCTTTCCAGCCTTGCTTATAAAAAAATGGGCATCCCTGCAGAAGCAAATAATAAATATAAGGACAGGGAACAGGCCAAGATGGCTGTTGATAGCTTTGATGCTCTTTTTAAAGTATTAAAAGATGAGCTAAGTGCCAGTGAAGCAGAAAACCTTCAATCCTCTCTGGCAAATCTTCAGCTTAATTTTGTTAAGGTTTTTCCTTAGAAATACTTGATAGGGATATCGACTGGAGCACTAAGAAGTCTCTTATACTCTTCATTTAGCCTTAAAAGGGTTACCGAGCATCCCTCCATGTCCAGTGAAGTGCAGTAATTATTTACATAGGTGGAATGTACTTTTATATTAGACGACTGGAGTATATCATGTGCAATTCCTGCAGCTATATATAGTTCGCTTATTGGTGTTCCGCCCAATCCGTTTATCATCAGGGCTACTTCATCTCCGGTGACAAATGGAAGATCAGACAGCACAGCATCAGTAAGTTCTTTGATTATTATATTTGCACGCTTATATGAGGTACGCTGCCTTCCGGGTTCACCGTGAAGGCCCACTCCGACTTCTATTTCATCTTCTCCTAGATCAAAAGTAGGGGAGCCTTTATCAGGAGTGGTACAGGGTTTCATGGCAAAACCCATGGTCCTGACATTATCATTTACTTCCTCTGCCAGTTTTTTTAACTGATCAAGAGTGGCCCCTTCCTCAGATTTGGCTCCTATTATCTTATAGACGAATATTGCTCCTGCAACACCTCTTCTACCAGCTGTGAAGGTACTGTCCTTTACAGCTACATCATCATTTATTATAACTGTAGATACGGTCGGGCCTCCATCGAATTGGAGCATATCGGTAGCCATCTCAAAATTAGCCCGGTCTCCAGTATAATTCTTGACAAGGAATAATACACCTCTTCCTCTATCTATAAGTCTTGCAGCCATTGCTATAGCATCAAGTGTAGGAGCGGCAAAAACAGGTCCCGCACAAGCAGCATCAAGCATACCTCTTCCTACATAAAATGCCTGGTCAGGCTCATGTCCGCTGCCTGAACCTGATATAATACCGACCTTATTAATATACGGGTCCTTACGGTATACAATCCTTTTTTCGGGGATCCACTCAATACTATCAGGACGGGAACACTTAAGACCCTTTAGCATCTCATTTACTACATCTTCCGGTTTATTAATTATTTTTTTCATATTATCTTAAATCATCTTTTTTTAAATATTTCCGCTGGTTTTTATTCTCTCAAGTGCAGCCTCAAAAATGAGTGTTATATATACTGACCCCGGGTCCCTGTGGCCCTTGCTCCGGTCACCCAGATAGGAAGCTCTTCCTTTACGGGCTACCATATCTACTGTATGGTCAGAGCCTTTCCTTGCTGCCGCACAGGCCCTTTCAAGTATGGATACAATATTTTGTTCCTCGCTTTCAGCAGAAGCTTTAATGGATTCGATAGCTGGTTGAAGTGCATCAACAAGTGTTTTGTCTCCTACTTCAGTATTGCCGCCCCTTCTCTTTATAACAGCAAGTGCGTCTTCGAGAGCTTTGGCAATGGTCTTCATACTGATATCAGCAGCATTTGAAAGGCTTTTACCTGTCTCTATAAATCCTGTACCAAGCATGGCCCCTGAGGTACCCCCGATAGTACTGGCTAGAGTAAATCCGACTTTCTTGAATATATCGGGAGGATCATAGTTTCTTAACTCTCCGAGCTCAGAGAGCACTGCCTCAAAACCTCTTTTAATACCCGCTCCGCAATCGGCATCCCCGATGTGTGAATCAAGTTCGGTAAGTATTTTTTCAGAATCAATGAGCTTCTTTGCTATGGATTCTATTACCCCTATAAGTGCTTCTTTATTAAGTGTCATAATACTATCCGTAATCTGGCAAGAATTTAATAAGTACTTTATAAATATCTAAGATAACCCTCTCGCCTGTATCTACCTTATTAATGGAATATAGATAAATAATATTGGAAGGGACCAATATTGTCAAAGAAATCCTATATTACCCAGCGATTAATCATCTTCCGGGTTTTAATAGGATGTTTCCAGCCGTTAAAAGGATGTGCAAAAAATACCTTAAAGCTTATTTGACAATTTGGCTACTAATAAATATACTCATATACATAAAAATACAAAAAAAATATTTAAGAGGTTATATATGATTGAAAGAAAGCAAGACTATTTCAGAGTTCCGATTACCATGCCTTCAGACATGGTCTCATATCTTGAGAATCTGGGAATTGAATGTAAGAAGTCCGGTGGCCATAAGATCGCAAACACTATGATAGTTAGATGTGCGATAAGACTACTTGTTGATATGGATCTTGATATATCAAAGGTCAGATCCGAAGAAGAGCTTGAGGAAAGGATGAAGAAGGCAGCCAAAAAGTATTAGTAGGTAAGAGAACCACGTACAATTTTTATTTTATATCTATGACTTCCAATACCGGATAGGCCGGATCTTTACATGTTTATGCGCTTCATTATTTTCACTTCTCTTTTAAAGTAATCCATGTATATAATTATTTATGAATATGCGGGGTATTCAATATTCTTTGGAATAAAATGCTATGGAAAGTGTTTTATAAATGTATCCGGGCAGACCATACTATGATCCTTGCCTTGCCAAAGCAAGGTTTACTAAAGGAAAATGCCAAAAGCCATATTGGTTCCCTGTATCTTGCAGATATTGGAATACCTGGAGCATTATACAAAGAGCTTGGTCTTGATATTGAGAATATCTTTCAACATAGAAGTATTATTAAATTGCTTTCTGGATGAATGGACTATAAATAAAAATAAGCAAATGAATAACAAACTAATAGAAAAATTTGCAGAAAATTTTTTCAACACGTTTTATA
>JALHTA010000358.1 GCA_022865545.1 Actinomycetota bacterium
ATCTGCAGTATTTTCAGCATAACGGATATCTACACCATATGGAGCAGGCATAGATCTTGCAGAACTTATCAGTATGACTTCTGCAGCTCCCCTGGAATATGCCTCCTCTGCAAGTGCATGGCCCATCTTGCCGCTGGAAGCATTTGATATATACCTTACGGCATCGATATACTCCCTTGTGCCGCCTGCACTTATTATCACCTTTTTACCCTCAAGCTCACTGCTTTTTTTTAGCAGTTCCGAGAGTCTTTTGATGATCGTTTCTTCATCTTCCATCCTGCCTATTCCCGTCTCTTTGCAGGCAAGCTCCCCTGACGCAGGACCAATTATCTGATATTTGCCCGATGTTTTTAACTTTTCGATGCTGCCGGCCACATTAGGATCAAGATACATGCTTTCATTCATAGCCGGTGCCACAAGTATGGGACAGACGGCTGCAAGGGCTGCTGTCGTCAGGAAATCATCGCAGATCCCTCCCGCCAGTTTGCATATAATATCAGCGCTGGCCGGAGCAATAAGGAAAGCATCCGCGCTATGCGAAAGGGATATATGATAAATACGGCCCTGGTTTTTGAACTGGCCGGTAATTGTCTCATTTCCTGAAAGGGAACTAAATGTGATGGGGTTTATAAAGTTATTGGCCCGGGGGGTCATTACTGGAATAATATCAGCGCCTAATTTCACCAATCGACTGCATATATAAGCTGCCTTATAAGCAGCAATTGAAGCGGTTACTCCCAGTACAATCTTTTTTTTTAAAAAAATTGAACTGTCATAATCCAATATTATTTTTCTTCCTCTTTTTTGATTTCAAATGCTATCTTCTCTTCTTTCAGCTCCTGGAATGCTATTTCCAGCGGGTCAAGGGAATCAATATCTACAAGCGGTTTTATTATATTTACCCTTTCCATATTTCTTTGAGCTGAAAGATAATCGCCAAGTTCCCTGGCTCTTTTGGCTACTGCCAGGCATATTTCATATTTACTATCTACATTCTTTTCATATTCATCAACAAACTGTACTTTCAATGTTTATTTCCTCCTACCGTACCAAGAAGTACGTCTTTTAGATTTTGCAAAGCTTCATTATAGTTATTATTTACAATTATGCAATCATAATGTTTTTTATACTTCAGTTCTTCCTCCGCTATTACCATCCTCTTTTCGATCTCAGCTGGACTGTCTGTGCCCCTCTTCAGGAGCCTTTCCCTTAGCTCCCCGGTGGTAGTAGCAACAATAAATATATAGTAGGCGCAAGTCCTTGATTCCATAACCTGCATGGCACCCTGGACCTCTATTTCCAGTATGACATTGACTCCCGCTGCAAGCTTATCATCCACAAATTTTTTAGGCGTACCATAATAATAACCAGAATACTCCGCCCATTCAAGAAAGCTGCATTCACCTACCTGCTTCTCAAAATCCTCTTTTGAGATGAAATGATACTGGACACCATCTTTCTCTCCCCTTCTTATAGATCTTGTAGTAGCAGAAATGGATTTCTCAAAATTATCGAGGTCTTTTAATACATCTGCTATCAAACTGCTTTTACCTGATCCGGAAGGTCCGGATATTACAAATAAGCTGGCTTTTGTCGTCATCTATCTAAAACTTTAAGACTTAAGTGATATTGAAATATTTATAGAAATTTTCTTTCTGGTTCTTACCCAGACCCCCCATTTTCTTATGGGGACTTATATTCAATTCTTCCAGGACCCTGGCTGCATGCATCTTGCCATTGCCAGGAAGTGAACTTACAATGTTTAAGACTTTCATACCTGCTATATAGTTTTCAAAGAGCTCATGGTCATTAAAGAGTTTATTCATATTGGTCTTTCCCTTCTTCAGCTGTTCCTTGATCTCGGACTGCTTTTTCCTTACCAACCGCGCTTTTTTAAGACCCTTATTTCTGGCCTCATCACTTAAGTTGGTAAAAGTCATTAAAGCTCCTTTTGATTATCGCTGGATAAGATAATATAAAGTATACAAATATATAAATTCTTTTTCAATAAAATTATTATTGAAAGACCTGATAAAAATAGTATTTTAAGAAATTATTTTTTAAAATGCGGCTATTTCCTGCTGCCCGGATAGACTATTTCCTGCCCTTCGCGGCACATGGGGCACTTTCCGGGTTCAAATATCTCTATATCGATCTTTAGCATATTATAATAAGGATATCCAAAATCAATACCTGAATTCCTGTCTACGATACTTATGACACCAGCCACCTCTGCGCCACTATCTTCACAGATCTTTATAACTTCCTTTACGGAACCTCCAGTTGTTATCACGTCTTCGGCTACTATGACCTTCTCGCCTTCCCTTAAGTCAAAGCCCCTGCGGAGCTGCATTTCCCCATCTGCCCTCTCGGTAAAGATCATTTTCTTTTCTATCCTGAAGGCAAGCATATATCCCCAGAGTATGCCTCCCACTGCCGGAGATATCACAGTATCCACTTTCCCCATATCAATATCTTTCGAAAGTATCCCGGCGGCAGCTTTTGCAAGCATGTCTGCCCTGTCAGGATATTGGAGAAGTTTGGCGCATTGCATATATACGCCGCTATGCAGACCCGATGTCAGCTTGAAATGACCTTCAAATATTGCTCCGGATTCCTTAAATATATTAAAGACATCTATCCCTTCTGCCTGTTCGATTATTTTTAACATCTACTATCCTTCCACTATAAATTACTGCCTTAAAGTACACATTTTATTTTTTTAAGGTATATATCTATTGTCTCCCCGATATCTTCCTTTGTAGTTATTGATCTTCCGACTATTATCATATCTGCCCCGGAAGATATTGCCTCCTCGGGTGTATTGACCCTTTTCTGGTCCCCGATACTGTCTTCTGCGAGTCTTATACCCGGAGTAGCTATATAGAAATCATCACCGAACTGGTTCCGCAATGGTTCGACTTCCTGCGGGGAACAGACTATCCCGTCTATCCCGGCATCAAGAGCTATCCCTACCAGTTTTTTAACCGTTGGCAGATATCCTTCTTTAAAGCCCATAGCACTAAGATCCCGATCGTCAAGACTAGTAAGTATAGTGACCCCAAAGATCAGCGGCCGTATATTATGATCCTTCTTTGAATGCTCTTCCATGGCACCGACCGCCGCCTCGAGCATCTTTTTGCCTCCGAGTATATGTGCCGTTACAATAGAAGGACCTAGTCCCGCTATTGCTCCTGAAGCTCCTTTTATTGTATTTGGGATATCGGCAAGCTTTGTATCGAGCATTACCCTATAACCGAAACTTTTCGCTATATCTACAATACCGGTCCCAACACTATAGATCATTTCGAGCCCCAGCTTTACAGTGGTGACTTTGCCACCCACCGCTGAAAGCAGCCTTGTAAGCTCGCTCTTCTTATTAACATCGATTACGACTATGAGCCTGTCTTCTGGTTTTAGGATCCTTGTCTTCAAATCTTTAACCTTCCTATAAAACTTTTTATGCTATCAATATTTTTACTTTTAAGATAATTCTTAAGTCCCGTGATTATTTTTATCCCGGCATCATAGTCTATGAGATTTGCTGTACCAATACCTACTACAGAAGCTCCTACCATCATGAATTCCAATACATCAATATGGTCAAAAACCCCTCCCATCCCAATTATCGGCAAAATATTTTCCTGTGAAAGTGCAAATACTTTTGCAAGAGCGATGGGTTTTATCGCAGGACCTGAAAGTCCTCCGGTTATATTTCCGAGCATGGGTCTTTCCGTTTCAATGTCTACCGCCATACCTATGACTGTATTGATAATAGATACCGCCTCTGCTCCGCCCCTTTTAGCAGACTGGACCGACTGGACAATATTATCATGATTGGGCGAGAGTTTTGCGATAACCGGAATATCAAGAAGGGAAGCGACTCCATCTACTACTTTCTCGACTTCCTCCGGCATTGCACAGAACGCCTTTCCTCCCTGCTCTATGTTCGGGCATGAAAGGTTTAGCTCCAGGGCCAGTATCTCCGACTTTATATCAAGTACCTTGAGCGCTACTTTTTTAAACTCCTCAAGATCCCGTCCAAAAATACTTAATATTACCCTCGCGTCCTTCTCCTGCATCCAGGCAAGGTGTGATGTGAGGAATATATCTATTCCGTCATTTTGAAGTCCTATGGAATTAAGCACTCCTGATGCGGTCTCGCATATCCGCGGGCCGGGATTACCTTTCTTGGGTTTAAGTGAATAGCTCTTGGTCGTAACAGCACCGAGGACCGATATATCATAAAAGGGCTGATGTTCCTCCCCATGCGAAAATGTCCCGGAGCAGGTTATTACCGGATTGGGAAGTTTTATCCTTCCGATCTCCACCGAAAGGTCAGGGTCCCCGGTAGCTCTTCTGTCCATATTATCAGTCATCAAATATTACCTCCGAAAGTTTGAAAGCTGGGCCATCTTTACATACCCTCTTATAGTCAAAATCACCGCTACCCGTTTTTATCTTTACTACGCATCCATTGCAGGCCCCTATGCCGCATGCCATTTTTTCCTCAAGAAATACCGTAGCATCAATATTTTCCACTACCAGCTCTTTTTGCAGGACCTTAAGCATCGGCTCCGGTCCGCAGCAAAACACCTCATGGTCGGCAAAAAGCTTGTACTCATCAAATAAATGGTCGCTTAGAAGTCCGACCTCGCCCCATGCACCATCTTCTGAAAATATCCTGTACTTTACACCCATCCTGACAAGGTCCCTCTCCCATCTGAGAAGACTGCTGTCCCTAAAACCTGCAAGGATAAGGACATTCTTTCCCGCATCCAGCCCGAGCTTTGACAGGAGGTTCAGTGGCGCCACACCCATACCTCCTCCTATAAGGAGCAGGCTGTTCCTGGTGCCGGCCAGGTCCACCGGTTTTCCAAGAGGTCCGGAAAAATCAAGCCCGTCACCCCTGCCGAGTGTAGACATATAGCGCGTACCCCTTCCCTTTACGAGATACAGTATAGAAAAGACATTGAATTTTTCCTCTATGTCAAAGATTGATAAAGGCCTCCTGAGCAGAGGATCCATCACTCCCTGGGGAGCGCATTTTATATTTACAAACTGTCCGGCCCTGGCATTTTTTACAATATAGGGTGAAAATACCTCCATCTTATAGATGTCGGGACCGTATTTCTCATTTGAAAGTATTTCCCCTTTTAATATTTTCATAAATAATCCTGTATGGCCCTTACATTTATTTTGCTATTGTTTTTCATCTCATATATTCCCTGCAACAAAGCTGATGTGGCAGATAATGTAGTTATTGACGGGACATTGTGAAGGACAGCCGCTGTCCTCATATAATATCCATCACTACGCGCACTGCCTCCTTCCGGAGTATTAATAATAAGGTCTATCTCGCCATTCTTTATCATGTCTATTACATTTGGACGGCCCTCCCGGATCTTTAAGACCTTATGAGTCTTTATGCCGCTTTCTGAAAGTATATCCCCTGTTCCCTTTGTAGAGATTATCTTAAAATCCATCGCTGCAAGCTTCGATGCGATGTCTACGATCAGGTCCTTATCCTTATCACTTACTGATATAAATACCGAGCCTGATGTCGGAAATACCTGGTTTACGGATATCTGTGACTTGGCAAAGGCGATCCCAAATTCAGGATCAATGCCCATCACCTCTCCGGTCGATTTCATCTCCGGTCCGAGTACCGTATCTACCCCTGGGAATCTATCAAAAGGAAGAACAGCTTCCTTGATGCTGAAATATTCAAGCTTAGTGGGATCGACCCGCTTAAAATCCTGGTCCGCAAGCTTCATGCCCGCAAGGACCCTGGAGGCTATCTTTGCCATGGGTACCCCGATGGACTTACTGACAAAAGGAACCGTTCTCGATGCCCTTGGATTTGCTTCCAGCACATATACCTTCGAATCCTTGACAGCATACTGGATATTCATGAGTCCTATTACTTTGAGCTCATGGGCCATCTTAAAAGTATACTCCCTTATCGTCTCGATTATCTCGGATCCAAGAGTATAAACCGGTATTACACAGGCACTGTCGCCGGAATGAATACCCGCTTCCTCTATATGCTCCATTATCCCGCCAATATAGAGCTCTTCTCCATCATATATGGCATCGACATCGACCTCTATTGCCCGCTCCAAGAATTTATCTATAAGTATCGGCCGGTCGCCAGAGACCTCCGTGGCATTCTTAACATAATCTTTAAGAGTATCTTCATTATATACAATGCTCATTGCTCTTCCACCCAAAACATAAGACGGACGCAATATAACCGGATAACCGATCCTTTTTGCTATCTTTGCCGCATCTGCTTCATTTAAGGCCATGCCGTTTTCCGGCTGCGGGATACCCAGATCCTTAAGCATATTACCGAACCTCTTGCGGTCCTCGGCAAGGTCTATTGAATCAGGAGATGTCCCCAGTATATTAACACCGGCCTTCTGGAGTCTTATGGCAAGCTTTAACGGTGTCTGCCCGCCAAACTGTATTATGACCCCTTTCGGTTTCTCAGCCTCTACAATATTCATCACATCCTCAAAGGTAAGCGGTTCAAAGTACAGCCTGTCTGAAGTATCATAATCCGTACTTACTGTCTCTGGATTACAGTTCACCATAATGGTCTCATATCCCATATCGTGGAGGGCAAAAGAGGAATGTACGCAGCAGTAGTCAAACTCGATCCCCTGTCCGATCCTGTTCGGTCCGCTTCCTAAAATTATTATCTTTTCCTTATCAGTCGGGAGTATCTCATCTTCTGTCTCATATGTAGAATAATAATAAGGTGTATATGCCTCAAATTCCGCCGCGCATGTATCAACAGTCTTAAAAGTAGGTAATATTTGCAATTTCTTCCGTAAATTTCTTACATCATCTTCCCGGCAGTTGCATAGATGGGCTATTTGCATATCAGAATACCCGAATCTTTTAGCCTCCCGCATTTTTTCAGCGCTGATATTTTTTAGCACACAATCTTTAAAGCCCTTCTCGAAGTCAACAAGCTGGGCAATATTATTTAAGAACCAGGGGTCTATTTTTGTAAAGCTATAAATATCCTTAAGCAGCATGCCGATCTCAAAAGCATATTTTATATAGAATACCCTGTCCTGGTTTGGGATGGACAGCTTATCATTTAAAAGCTCTTCCCTGATATCATTTACTCCGTCTGAACCAAGCCCATAACGGTCTATCTCAAGCGATCTTATGGATTTCTGCAGCGCTTCCTTAAATGTCCTCCCGATAGCCATGGCCTCACCGACAGATTTCATCCTTGTCGTAAGCGAAGTGTCTGTACCCGCAAATTTCTCAAAGGCCCACCTGGGGAACTTGACCACTACATAGTCTATCGAGGGCTCAAAGCATGCCGGAGTCTTTTTGGTGATATCATTTGGTATCTCATCAAGGGTATATCCGATAGCAAGCTTTGTGGCTATCTTTGCTATGGGAAAACCGGTGGCCTTTGAAGCCAGGGCGCTGCTTCTTGATACTCTGGGATTCATCTCTATGACAGCCATCTGGCCGTCCTTTGGATTGATTGCAAACTGTATATTTGAACCGCCGGTCTCAACACCAATCTCCCTTATGATATCAAGGGACGCATTTCTCATCATCTGGTATTCCGCATCGGTAAGTGTCTGTGCGGGTGCAACAGTTATGCTGTCACCGGTATGGACCCCCATGGGATCAAAGTTCTCAATCGAACATACTATGACGACATTATCTTTTTTGTCCCTCATCACTTCTAGTTCATACTCTTTCCATCCGGCTACTGATTTTTCTACAAGTACCTGTGATACCGGTGATAGGTCGATCCCCCTGGTGACTATCTCTGTAAATTCTTCCTTATTAAATGCCACTCCGCCGCCAAGCCCGCCCAGTGTAAATGAGGGCCTGACAACAAGCGGGAACTTGAGTTCTTCTGCAAACTGAAGTGCCTCAGCCAGGGTGTTTGCATAACCGCTCGGGGGCACATGCAGCCCTATATTTGCCATGGCCTCCTTGAACTTTTCCCTGTCTTCGGCCTTTATTATTACATCTACATCGGCCCCGATAAGTTCCACTCCGTATTTATCAAGCACTCCATCCTGGGCAAGCATCACCGCAATATTTAGTCCGGTCTGGCCCCCCAGTGTAGGGAGAAGTGCATCGGGCCTTTCCTTCTCTATTACCTTTGCAACAAACTCGGGTGTAAGAGGCTCTATATATGTCTTGTCGGCAAATTCCGGATCGGTCATTATCGTAGCCGGATTCGAGTTTACGAGCACAACCCTATAACCCTCTTCCTTTAGTACTTTGCACGCCTGCGTGCCGGAATAGTCGAATTCACAGGCCTGGCCAATTATTATTGGTCCCGAGCCTATAAGCATTATTGTTTTTAAGTCATCTCTTCTTGGCATAGATATTTTTACCCTGTCTATTAATTAAGTTTTAAATTTAAATAAGTCCCTAAAAAAATTCCCACTACCGGCCTCTAATTTTTAAAGTCATCGATAAGTTTTATAAATCTCGTAAAAATATACCTCGAGTCATGAGGTCCCGGACCTGCCTCTGGATGATGCTGCACCGTAAATGCAGATATGTCCGGATATTCTATCCCCTCTATGGTCTGGTCATTTAAGTTTAGATGCGTGACCTTATACGAAGTGATATTGATATCATCAAGTGACTGGACATCTACCGAGAAACCGTGATTCTGTGTCGTGACCTCTACTTCCTGATTATCAAGGTTTTTTACCGGATGATTTGCCCCATGATGCCCAAATTTTAGTTTATAAGTCCTGGCTCCCAGGGCAAGTGCTAGCAGTTGATGTCCAAGGCATATCCCGAATATTGGCTTCTTTCCGATAATACCCCTGATATTTTCAATTGCATAGCTTACCGCAGCCGGATCCCCCGGGCCATTTGACAGCAGTATCCCGTCAGGATCGGACTCAAGCATTTTCTCCGGAGGGGTATTTGCAGGCATTACGGTAATATCAAATCCTGCAGAATCCAGGCACCTCAGTATGTTTAGCTTAATACCGAAATCATATGCAGCTATCCTGTATTTATGGTCCTTCTTTGATGGATTAAATGTATAGGGCTCATTGCAGGTAACAAGATCGACAAGATTTCTTCCCTCCATATCTGGAAAACTGTCAAGCTTTGATTTAAGCTCAGTTTGGTCGGCGGTCTCTGTAGAGATCAGGCCCTTCATGGCTCCGCTTTCCCTTATGTGCCTGGTAAGCTGCCTGGTATCGATCTCGGATATACCGATAATATTATATTGCCTTAAATAATCCTCCAGGCTCTTTTCGGCCCGCCAATTACTATAGTGATTAAGATACTCACGTACTATAAAACCCTTGACCTGGACCCTGGAGGATTCCACATCTTCAGGATTAACCCCATAATTTCCTATCTGTGGATATGTCATAGTAACTATCTGCTCGCAATAGGAAGGATCAGTAAGTATCTCCTGGTATCCGGTCATGGAAGTATTAAAAACCACTTCTCCTGTAACTTCTCCATCACAACCGAAACTCTTTCCTTCAAATACTTTTCCATCCTCCAGCATCAAAATCGCTTTCAAAATCCTACCCGCTTTCGTATTCTATTTTTCCATTACTGATGGTGTATTTTACCTGTCCAAATAATCTCTGTCCTATAAATGCAGAGTTCCTGCTTTTTGATCTAAAATCTCCTGCATTTACGGTAAATTCTTTGCCCGTATCTATCACTGTAATATCTGCAGTACCGCCCACTTTTATGGTGCCGGCATCAATATTCAGTATCTTTGCAGGTCCGGTTCCCATAAGCTTTGCAAGCTTTATAAGCGGGACATTCTTTTCCCTGCAGAGCTTTGTATAGCTTGCAGCGAAAAGTGTCTCAAGCCCGGTAGTGCCGAACTCTGCCAGTTTAAATGTCGTATTTTTTTCTGTATCAAGATGAGGAGCATGATCGGACACTATCGCATCTATTGTCCCGTCAGCCACGCCTTCTATCAAGGCTTCCTGGTCAGCGGCGCTCCTTATGGGAGGCTTGACCTTCAAGTTTGTATTAAAATTTTCAAGAGAACTATCATTAAAGAACAGGTGATGGGCTGTCGTGTCACAGCTTATATCCACACCATCTGCCTTTGCGGCCCTTATCATATCAACGGCACCTGCCGTACTTATATGTGTGATATGTATCCTTGCCCCGGTTTTTTTAGCAAGTACTATATCCCTTCCGATCATCAAGTCATCAGCGAGCCTTGATATGCCCTCAAGGCCCAGTTTAGTGGAATACTTTCCTTCATGCATCAGTCCGTATTTTGAGAAGCTATAGACTTCCTCATGGAGTATGAGCGGTTTTTCAAACTGTCTTGAATACCTCATTATCTCATACATGAGTTTTGCATCGCTTACAGAACGGCCGTCATCGGAAAAACC
>JALHTA010000359.1 GCA_022865545.1 Actinomycetota bacterium
AAAAACAGGAAAATTATTGATAAATTTTATTATCTTATTATTTGAGGAGGAACCGTATGGATTGGGGAATGAAGAACAGGTTGAACAGATTAATACCGGGAGGCAAATGCTTTTTTTTGCCTATTGATCATGGATATTTCCAGGGGCCCACACACGGCCTTGAAAAACCCGGAGAAACGATAAAGCCTTTAATACCTTACGTAGATGCACTGTTTTGTACAAGAGGGACCTTAAGGGCCGCAATAGACCCCGACAGAAGCCTTCCGATAGTATTAAGGGTAACAGGCTGCACAAGTATTGTTGGGCATGATCTTGCTGACGAAGAACTTACTACTTCAATTGAAGAGATAATCAGGCTGAATGTGGATTCTGTGGGAGTATCAGTGTTTATAGGAAGCGACTATGAGAAACAGACTCTTCAGAACCTGACCACAATGGTAAACGAATGTGAGGATTTTGCAATTCCCGTAATGGCTGTCACTGCAGTCGGGAAGGAAATGGAAAAAAGGGATGCAAGATACCTCGGTTTGTGCACAAGAATTTGCGCTGAACTTGGAGCAAGGATAGTCAAGACTTACTGGTGTGAGAATTTTGACAAGGTTGTTAATGGATGTCCGGTTCCTATCATCATAGCCGGAGGTCCGAAATGTGAGACAGAAAAAGAAGTATTTGAATTTGTCTGGGATGGTATGCAGAAAGGTGCAATAGGTATAAACCTTGGAAGAAATGTCTGGCAGAACCCTAATGCTGTTGCAGTGGCAGCAGCGCTTAAAGCAATTATCCATGATGGTGTTGATGTAAACGCAGCTGTCAGGATTTTTCAGGATTTAAAAACCAGGTAATATTAAAATTATCCGGAGGTAATTTTAAAAATGGTAAATACACTTACAAAAAATGAACTGCTGTCCATCTATGAAAAGATGTACACCATAAGAAAATTTGAAGAGTCAACTGTAAAGTATTATGCCCAGGGCCAGATTCCGGGTTTCGTGCATCTCTATATTGGCGAAGAAGCAATTTCATCGGGAGTATGCGCTGCTTTAAATAAAGATGATTATATAACGAGCACACACAGGGGGCATGGCCACCTTATTGCAAAGGGAGGGGACATTAATAAGATGATGGCTGAACTTTTTGCAAAATCCACAGGATACTGCAAGGGTAAAGGCGGCTCCATGCATATCAGTGATCTCAGTCTTGGTATAATGGGCTCCAATGGTATTGTAGGCGCAGGTTTTTCAATAGCCGCAGGCGTGGGAGTTGCCGCAAAAATGAGGGATGCCGGCCAGGTTTGTATTTGCTTTTTTGGTGACGGCGCAACAAACAGGGGCACTTTTCATGAGTCTGCCAATATGGCGTCGGTCTTTAAACTGCCTATAATATATGTCTGCGAGAACAACTCTTATGGAATATCTGCTTGTGTCAAAGACATAATGAATATATCTGATATTGCAGTAAGGGCTTCCTCCTATGGAATGCCGGGCATAAAAATCGATGGGAACAATGCCATAGAGGTTTATAACACTGCAAAATCAGCAATTGACCTTGCAAGGAGCGGCGGAGGGCCCACATTTATAGAAGCAGTTACCTGGAGGCACAGAGGGCACTGGGAAGGTGATCCGGATAACTACAGGTCTGCAAAGCAGCGTGAGGAAGGGCAGGCAAAAGACCCTATACCTAGGCTTGCAGAATACCTGGTTTCCAGGGGTATTGCAACAAAAGATGAAGTTACAAATATTGAGAACAATGTCATTTCAAGCATGGAAAATGCAGTTGATTTTGCAAAGAAAAGTCCTTTCCCTGAACTGAAAGAACTGTATACTGATGTCTATGCAT
>JALHTA010000360.1 GCA_022865545.1 Actinomycetota bacterium
AGCTTGTAATAGATATTATATTAATATTAGATAATAAAGGAGAGTACTAAAATGAAACACTTATCAGCACCAAAAAATATGACCTGGTGGATAGGACTGATTCTTGCAGTTCTGGGAATTATTGGTTATTTTGCGAATGTTCCGTTCTTGTCTCAATATCCCTTCTGGTTCGTATTAGCATCATCAGTCTTACTTCTCATTGCTACAAGATTTAAAGGACTCTAAAAAAAGAATTATTTAGATCTATTAATATTGATAAAATGAAATATCTCTTGAAATCGTGGTTCTATTAATAGGTTTTATGAGTTTATAAGTAATAGATTATTAAGGTGAAAGGAAATCTTATGAGTAAGGTTATATTAATTATTGTCGGAGTAATTATAGCCGTAGTTGGAATTCTTACACTTTTTCCAATGCTGACTATGGGTGTCTGGTTATCTATAGTTTTAATAGGAGTGGGAATCGTAAGCATAATTTTAGGGTTTCTTGATAGAAGTAAAACTTTAATAGAAGAAGTCGTGAAGGAGGTTAAAAAAGAAGAACAGATAGAAAATAAAACTCAGAGTAAGTGATTAAATAAACAAATAGATTAATAAATCTTAGGTTTTTTAAAAATATTTTATAGGTCTTTTTAAGTATTTCATACTCAAAACTTAGATTTCTTAGACTTTTAGTCCATTATAGAAAATTTTTGGTTGTTGCAGTTAATATAGAACTTAACATATTCTTTAAATTGGACAATTCTTTTAAAAATTGGTTCGAAATTTCGCAACCCGGGGCAGCCTAAATAGTTTGTTAAAATAAAAGGTTTTTAAAGTATTTTCTATATTACTAATTTTCACCGTTTTTTCTTTCTTCTAGTAATAGAATATACGAGGTATTGCTACGCATTGCAATTACTAGTTGAACTCCAGTCACAGCTGCTATGATGATTCCACCACCTATAATAGTATTTTTGGAAGGAATCTCACCAATAACTATTAAAACCCATATCGGATTGAAAACCGGTTCAATAACAGCTATAAGATTGGCACTTATTGCTGATATATGTTTAATACCGTAACTAAAAAGAACAGAAGCAAAACCAATTTGAACTAACCCCATGGCTGTTATTGCTCCCACCGCTGGTAGTGTAAAAACTGGCAATGGTAGAAACAAGGTTACCCCCAGGCCAATAGCTGCTGTAATCCAGTGACCCAATAACAATGATTCCAAGGGTGAACTATCTTTCTGCTTCCGCATAAAAATGAATACAAATGAAAACATTAATGCCGATGAAAGCGTCAGGATATTACCAATAAGATGTTCGCCACTTAGCTTATCGAGAAAGATTATTATCATTCCCAAAAGGACAAAAAAAATAGCGATCCAATGTTCAAGCCTGGTTTTCTCCTTGAGTAATGGAACTGCTATAAAGGCCGTAATTGCAGGACAGACATATTGAAGAAAAATTGCATTAGCAGAGGTAGTATATTTATTAGCAGCAATAAACAACAACATGGTTGATGCATAAGCCAACGCTGCAGCAATCTGATAAAATGAGAAATTCAACTTCGGCTTCCGGATAATCAGCAGGATAACTATTGAAGCAATCAGACTCCTTCCACCTGCTATAGTAAAAGGATTCCAGGGTATAAGTTTGATAAGCATACCAGATGTACTCCAGAGAAGTGCGGTTCCAATAATTGCTAGTACACCATACAACTGGTTGCGAGCTATAGATTGTTTAGTTGTCTGACCGGACATTTTTCAACTTTATCTTTTTTATAGAAAAATCTAAAGATTACAGTGTATCTCACCACATTTAATTCCTAAAGAAGCAAATTATAAAAGTATTAATAAAATTAAAAAAATTAGTTAAAATTATTTAACAGTTTTAGGGTGAATCCAAATCTATGAATAATTTCATATTATAATTATAAATTAAGCAAATTCATAATAATCATGGTATGTTGGGGAAACTAGACTTGTAAAAATAGAGCTCACGGGTGAGCTGTGGGGCTACCAAAGTGGAGTTGCTTTCTATTAAAGAAAAGGATAAAAATATTTAACATTGAGTCAGGTCTGGTATAAAAATATCCATACCTGAAGTCATTATTGCGGTTCTAACATTGCGTACAGTGGCCAGACATTTCTTAGATAATTAAGTTGTGAATGCCTTAAATATTACTAAGAAAATCATCCACCTTCTGGGTCCTCATATAACCCTCCTGCTCCAATATGTTCAGATATGAACGCAGTATCTTTCCAAATTCAGTGTCACCATATTTTGAGTAGATATTTTGGTATTCAGTCAGCCTGTCAGGCAGTATCTTGCCGCTGGAATCAAAAACCATATTATTATCTATACCACTAAAATACATAAATATCCTGCCTTTGTTGAACTGCTCTACTTCAGCTGCTCTGGGGGAATCGGGATAATTAGACACATAATCCATAGACTTTATAATCCTCTGGACAAAATCATCTATGGGTATAACTATGCCAGCATCAAGGACAGAGGGGTGTTCCGATTCATCCAGTTTTATATCCATATAATCAATCATCTCCTTGGTAAGGTTTAGTTTGTATATATCATAGGCCTTATAGTCTACCAGGGGCATTATAAATCCTTCAACTGACATCAGTTTATACTTTTTATCGATTGTCTCCTGAATAAGGCCCCTTACCTTCTGGTTGTCTGTATCAAGAAGGGCATTTAGGTCTATGTTTTCAAAGGATGTCAGCAAACTGTTTATGGTGCTCTGCACTTCCGGATTGTTGAATTTATCGGTAAAATCAAATTTATATTCTTCACACAGCTTCAGTACCGCATATACCATCTCTGAGGTAAGCTCAGGAGATGCGTCCTTAATATTCTGGTCTATAAATGAAAATATCTCTCCAATATTAGCTACAGTTTTTTCCAGTTTCCCGAACTTTGTCTCAACTTCTTTGGACAGGTCTGGCGTTTGCTGGTCTTGTGTCTCTATAGGGGCAGTTTCGGTTACCGTTTCTGTGACTGGGGTCTGGACTTTTGTTTCTGTCTGTGTTTGAGTCTCTTGGACTGTTTGTGAAGTATCTGTTGGAGTGGCGGGCGGCTGCTTACATCCAGGAGTAATGATTATAAGCATAAGTATTGCTATAGTTATAATAATTGACCCAGCAATAGTTTTTAATGATATTATCTTTTTCATAATGATATCTCCTCTTTAAGTATAAAATTAAACTACCTAATTAGACGAATAATCTATAATAGTATTTAAATTATAATAATATTTAAAAATGGGCTTCAAATTTTGTCAAATTTTATAAATATTCTAATACAAATTATGAGTTTTTATCGAAAAAGTCAAAAGTAAGTTCTAGGTATAAAAAATAAATATTAACAACTGATTTAAGGAATCGTAAAGAAATCCTTAAAGACAATAAATTAGGAGGTGTAAAATGAATATTTTCAATAGAATTTTAGTGGTAATTTTGCTGATATTTATTGTGGTGTTTTCCATTGTGGCTGTAGTTAACAAGTTTACAGACCTCTTCATTTGGACTGACATATCTAATAGGACTATAAATTCTATAGCAGCGCTAAATCCTTACCTTGTAGCTGGAATATTTGTGGTATTAATAGCTATTTGTATTTTCCTGCTATTTTTAGAGTTTTACAGGAGGAAGTTAAGGGTAGCCAAGCTATCAGAAGATGATACTGGTTCTGAAATAGTTACTCTAAAGGCTTTGAACAAGCAAATTGAGAAAAGCCTATCCAAAGTAGAGAATATGAGTAACTTAAGAGTAAAAGTTATACCTAAAAAAGAGGGGCTAATAATTAATATGTATGCCAAAATTGCCAGAGGCATAAATGTTGAAAAGAAAATAGCTCAAATTAGAGAGAAAGCTTCCGAGTTTGTAACCGAAAATGTAGGTTTTAAAGTTTTAAAAACAAACCTTACAGTTACAGGATTTACTGCTCAAAAAGAGGTTAGAGCCGAAGAAAGAAATGCTGAAAAGGAGAAGGATAGAAGAAGTAAAATATTACCTGAATAGCTATATTTTTAAGGATTTAAGAATTGAAACTATTTTTTTAAATTAAAGTCTAATCTTCTGCAATTTTAAGAGAAATAAGAACTATGGGAAATGTGGTTAAAAAAACTTTTCTGGCAAGCCTGAGAAAAAAATAATGAAAAACGGTCTAATAGATTAGGTTGTCAAATTATGCCATTCATATTTAAGTTAATTCTGGAATAAAGATTTCCCCATTTATCAGTAAAATTCTGGTTTTAACATCGTCCACGGTGCCCAACCAATTATAAACTTAGAATAACTTTTTTCTAATAAAAATTATTAACTTTTGTATTATCAATATTATCTTTGGAAAACTCATTAAATAACTGTATTATAGATATTACTTTTAATAAAAAATAATGTAAAAGTGATTTGGCTATCAAAATAAAATGCCAAACTAGGGCTTAAACTTATAACTGTGTGGTATGAATGAAACAGCCATATTTAAGTAGTTGATTGGTATTAAAGGCAAGGAGTCTATATGATTAGATTTATTAAAAAAAGGTCTAAAAAGACAGGCCTTCCTCCCGGTTCTCTGGTTCATATAGGAAAAAAGAAGGAAATAAAAACAAAGATCACTATAATAGATTATGATGAAATAACTTTTCAGGAACTGGAGATAGAAGCCCCAAAAGAATGCATAATATACAAGGATAAGCCTACTATAACCTGGATAAATGTAGATGGGATTGAGAACACTCAAGTATTAAAAGATCTTGGAGAATGTTTTAGTATCCACCCCTTGACCCTGGAAGATATTCTAAATACAGACCAGAGGCCAAAACTTGAAGACTATGAAAACTATATCTATATTGTCCTAAAAATGCTTTCCTATGATGAGAAAGAAGAAGAGATATCTTCTGAACAGGTATCCTTAATATTAGGCAAAAACTATGTAATATCTCTTCAGGAATCTGAAGGAGATATATTTAATCCAATAAGGGAAAGGATAAAAAATGGCAAGGGCAGGGTCAGAAAAGCAGGATCTGACTACCTTTCCTATCTACTCCTTGATGCTATAGTAGATAACTACTTTACTATCTTAGAGAAAGTAAGCGAGAAAATAGAAGGATTAGAAGACGAAGTTATAAAAAATCCCACACAGGAAACTTTAAATACCATACATAATTTAAAAACTGAGATGCTCTACCTTAAAAAGTCAGTATGGCCCTTAAGGGAAGTAGTAAACAAACTTGAAAGAGGTGAACTTACCCTTATTAAAAAGAGTACTTCTGTTTACCTAAGGGATATTTATGACCATACTATTCATGTAATTGATTCTATAGAGACTTTAAGGGATATGCTATCTGGGATTCTTGATATATACCTATCAAGTGTAAGCAATCGGATGAATGAGGTAATGAAAGTCTTAACCATTATTGCTACTATCTTTATTCCAGTTACTTTTATTGCAGGTATATACGGAATGAATTTTTCTAATATGCCTGAACTCGGCTGGCACTGGAGTTATCTTGTATTCTGGATTGTGGTCCTAATTATAGGTGTTACTATGATTATTTATTTTAAAAGGAAGAAGTGGTTTTAAGTTAAAGATAAAAGCTAATCACAGAATAAGCCTATTAGATTATTTATTTCCCTTAAAATTTGGTTCGAAATTTGTTACTTGGGGCTGCCACTTAAGACATTTGTGTTGTATATATCTTACCAATTAAATTTTTTCTTAATAAAAAGAACTCTTGATTTCTATGATATAATTAAAAAACTTTACTGATAAATATCCAATTTTTATTTTTTCTAAAAGGAGAACTGTGGGCGAAATTTTAAAAAAGATTCAAGAAATCAATATGCGGCAAAAAATACTTCAATCTATCATTGGAAAAAAGGATATAGAATCAAATATAAATAGAATAGAGAAGCTTATATTTGTTCTTGCTGAGGAGATGGATAAGAAAAAAGTATGAAATAGAATAAATTTAGCTTTACATTACTTTTCAAGAACTATGCATCTCTTATTAACTAAACATTTTCTAATCTTAGATTAATGTAATTAAAAATTTCCTCAGGTACATTTATTCCAGTTGCTTTTTCAAAACCTTCAAATCCAGGGTATGAGTTTATTTCACAAATCCTATAGTTATTATCCTTTTCAAAAAGAATATCCACTCCAGCTATATCAAGACCTATCAACCTAGAGCTTTCTATTGATAACCATTCAATTGCTGGATTTAGATCAAAAGGTTCTACTTGACCTCCTGCAGAATAATTTGCTTTAAAATTTTTGCCTTTTGCAGTCCTTAGCATAGCCCCTATAGTTCTACCACCTATTACAATTACTCTTATATCTTTGCCTCTGCTGGAAGAAATAAATTCTTGTAGAATCAAATTAATATTTGGATCTTTAGAGATTTCCATAAGGGCCGTAAGATCATTTAATTTATTGCTATCCTCTACAAGAAAAACTCCTTTCCCTTGTGAACCAGTAATTGTCTTTATTATTAGCGGGTAATCAAATTCTTTTTCTACTGCTGCAATATTTACAGGAAATTTAGCCAGCATTGTCTTAGGAATTGGAATATTATTTGAGGCAAGGAGTTGGAGGGTTGCAAGTTTATCTTTGGCAGTTTCCATACTTTGACTGGGGTTTAATATAAAAACACCAAGTCTTTCAAAATGCCTGATTATAGCTAAAGCATAATAGGTGACTGTTCCTATCCTTGGAATAAGGCAATCTGGTAGATTGACTACACTTCCATTATAAAGGATACTTTTTTTTCCTTCTTTAGTAACTATTAAATCAAACTCTTCAGGGGCAACAAGCTTAAGTTCTATATTCAT
>JALHTA010000361.1 GCA_022865545.1 Actinomycetota bacterium
AGCCACTCACTGACACTCCGGGCCGGGCTAATACGGAAAATAGCTTCCGGGATCTATGCATTTCTACCTGCAGGCACAATAGTACTCCAAAAGATCGAGCAGATAATCCGGGAAGAAATGAACAGGGCAGGAGCGGTTGAAATATTGCTGCCGGTTATGCAGCCTTCGGATCTCTGGAAAAAATCAGGACGTTGGGATGAATATGGACCAGAGCTTTTCAGGTTGAAGGATAGGAGTGAAAGGGATTTTTGCCTTGGTCCTACGCATGAGGAACTAATAACATACCTTGCTTATCATGATATAAGGTCCTATAAGGACCTGCCCCTTAATCTCTACCAGATACAAGTGAAATTCAGGGACGAGATAAGGCCCAGGTATGGACTTTTAAGAGCAAGAGAATTCATAATGAAAGATGCATACAGTTTTTGTGAGGATGAAAAAGGACTGGATGAGATCTATAAAAAAATGCACGCGGCGTACAGCAGGATAGTCGAACGGATGGATCTCAAATTCAGGGCCGTAGATGCAGATACAGGACTTATTGGTGGAAAATCCTCTCATGAGTTTCTTGTGCTTGCAAGTGAAGGTGAAGAGACACTGGTCTATTGTAAGGATTGTAACTATGCTGCAAATATGGAGATGGCAGATTTTAAGATAGGTGAAGAAACAGAAGATGCGGCCCGGGAACATTCCGGGATAGAAGAGGTATCGACTCCGGGGACCACTGATATAGAAGGACTAGCCAGCTATTTAAATATATCTAAGAAAAATATACTGAAGACTGTTCTTCTAAGTGATGATGAAAAAAATGTATATTCATTTTTAATAAGGGCAGACCATCAGCTAAATCTAACAAAAGCCGAAAAACTGGTGGGAAAAAAACTTGAGTTTTTCAAGGACAGTGATGATGATCCCAGGTTTACCATGGGATATGTCGGTCCGGTCGGCCTGGATAATACAAATGGGATCTATGGTGATAATTCCATAAAGGATATGAAAGATTTCATCACTGGTGCAAATAAAATAGATACACATTTAAAAAATGTTAATATAGGCAGAGACTTCAAAGTAGATGATTTTGGTAATTTCTCATATCCGCTCAAAACAGATATATGCATAAAATGTGGTGGTAAGCTGCAAATAGAAAAAGGAATCGAGATAGGTCATATTTTTAAACTCGGGAAAAAATATAGCGAGAAGATGGGTGCCATGTTCCTAGACAGGGATGGTAAACAAAAACCATTCGTAATGGGATGTTATGGTATAGGTGTTACAAGGATCATGTCTGCTGTGATAGAGCAGCTCCATGATGAAAAGGGAATAATATGGCCGCCATCGATTGCTCCATACCTTGTCAACCTTATTGTCACTACCTCCAAAGACAGCGCCATGAAAGATGCCGCAGACAAATTATATGATGAACTTAATAAGGCGGAGATCGAAGTACTATATGATGACCGCAATATCAGCGCTGGTATAAAGTTTAAAGATTCAGACCTTCTTGGAATACCCTTAAGGATGATAATAGGAAAAAAATATCTTGATACCAGGATGATAGAAGTGCAATTCCGAAAAGATGGTAAAAAGACCGAGATGGCCCTTGACGGCATAGTATCCTTTATTGAGGATTTTAAAAACAAAAATATAAAAAAGTAAATCCCTGTATGGAAAAAGATGAAAAAAATATCCGGGGGGTACTTGAGAAGATAGTATTCAAGAATCCAGATAGCGGTTATATGGTCGGCAGGATACGGCTTGAGGATGATGAGCTGGTCACAGTCGTCGGTAAAGTTTTTGAACTTCAATGTGGTGAAGAGCTTGAGATACAGGGTCGCTGGATAGTCAATAAGACTTATGGAAAACAATTCGAGATCAAGAAAGTAAAGGCTCATACTCCGTCCACCACTATTGGAATAGAAAATTACCTCGGTTCGGGGCTCATAAAGGGAGTAGGCCCTGTAGTGGCAAAGAAGATAGTAGAAAAATTTGGTAAAAAAACTCTTGATATACTTGATGATGATCCTGAAAGATTGTCCGTCATTGAGGGGATCGGCCAAAAAAGAATAAAACAGATAATAAAATCATGGCAGAAGCACAAGAAGATCAGGGAAGTAATGATATTCTTGCAGTCTTATGGCATATCGAGCACTTATTCTGCAAAAATATATAATACCTATGGAGAAAATGCTGTAAGTGTTATAAAAATAAATCCTTATAGATTAGCAGAAGATATTTTTGGTATTGGTTTTAAAACAGCCGATGATATAGCACGAAAAGTCGGAATACCTGAGGACTCAATATTCAGGATCAAGGCAGGTATTATTTACCTGCTGCACAGAGCCGAGGATAATGGCCACTGTTTCCTCCCGGTTGAGGAGATATTAGCAGTATCTACAGATTTTCTCAGAATTGATCTATCAATAATAAACAATGCTATCCGTGAACTTCAGGAAGAAGAAAAAATAATTATTGTAAAAGATGGAGAAGGAAATAAGATATATCGTAGTAACCTCTACCGCAGTGAAGTTTTCGTAAGTAAAAAAATACTTGAACTGATTGGTATTGATGATAATAAAGATAACCGGACCGGCAGGGAGTCTCTATATAGAAGGCTTATAGGTGAGATGGCAGATGCAGATGGTATATTACTGGATGCAATACAGGTAAATGCAATAATTATGGCCCTTACCGAAAGAATAATGATAATCACGGGAAGTCCCGGCACAGGGAAAAGTACAATACTGAATTTCATAATAAAAATCCTTGAAAGAGAAAAAAAGAAATTTATGATGGCTGCTCCCACGGGTAGAGCTTCCAAGAGAATGACAGAAACTACCGGAAGGGAATCGAAGACGATACATAGACTTCTAAATTTTAATCCGAAACTAAATAAATTTCTAAAAGATGAGGATAACCCGATTGATGCAGACATCATTATCATAGACGAGGCATCAATGATCGATATCAGGCTTATGAGAAACCTGCTTTCAGCAATAAAAAGTGACAGCAGCTTGATCTTTGTGGGGGATATAGACCAGCTTCCATCCGTTGGACCAGGCTATGTCCTTGGAGATCTTATCAATTCCGGGAATATACCTGTTTGCGAGCTAAAAAAAATATACAGGCAGGAAGGTCAGAGCCAGATAATAAGGAATGCTCACAAGGTCAGGGATGGACAGTTCCCCTACATAAAGAATAAAGATTCAGAAGATTTTTTCTTTTTAGAAAAAAATGATCCCGAAGAAGTGGTTAATTTGATACTGCACCTTCTTACCAATAAAATACCTTCAAGTTTTGGAATGGATCCCTTAAATGATGTACAGGTTCTTGTCCCTACAAATAAGGGAGTATGCGGTGTTATCAATCTTAATAGCAGGATACAAAAAATATTGAACCCGGGAAGTACGGGGCTGCTTCATGGGAACAGGTGGTTTAGGGTGGGGGACAAGGTGATACAGCTCAAGAATAATTATAATAAGGGTATCTATAATGGGGATATCGGCATTATAACTAGTATTGATATGGAGCTTAATGAAGCCAGCATAGAATATGATGGGAGAAAAGTCGATTATAGCTTTTATGAAATGGATGAAATAAATCATTCTTATGCTATTTCGATCCATAAATCCCAGGGATCTGAGTTCAAATGCGTTATCATACCTCTTCTTACTTCTCATTATATGTTGCTTCAGAGGAACCTCCTTTATACAGCTTTGACAAGGGCCAGGGAGCTTGCAATACTTGTCGGAAGCAAGAAAGCAATAGGTATGGCTGTTAATAAAAACATTGTAGAAAAGAGGTTTACAAGCCTAAAGGAATTGATACAGGTATAGCTGTAAATTTATATAACTTTTTTTTGTTTTATGCTATACTCTTTACGAAATTTTAAGACGAGATGACTAAAAATAGTGGGCAATCTCCCACTATTTTTTTGATTAAAAACTATTTAATAAAATGTAGGTGATTTGGGTGAATAAACAATTAATTGCAGCGCTTGCAGAGCTGGAAAGAGAAAAGGGCATAAAGATGGTTACCATAATAGAAGCTCTTGAGATTGCCCTTGCTTCAGCCTACAAAAAAAATTACCAGGTTGACTATGAATGCAGGATTGATGTTGATACCAAGAGCGGGGAAATAAAGGTATATAAGATAATCGAAGACCCTGAAAAAGAGGGAGATGATGCCGATGTGAAAGAAGTCGATGTGAAAGAAGTCGATGTCACTCCGGATAATTTTGGCAGGATAGCCGCTCAAACAGCAAAGCAGGTCATAAGGCAAAGGATGAAAGAAGCTGAGAGGGAGATAATGTATGATGAGTTTAAGGACAGGGTAGGAGATCTGGTTACGGGCATAGTACAGCAGAGTGATTCAAGATTTACCCTTGTCGACCTCGGAAAGGTAGAGGCTCTTCTTCCCCAATATGAGCAGGCTCCCGGTGAGAGGTACAGGCATGGTGAAAGAGTAAAATGCTTTATATCTGATGTAAGAAAAACAACAAAGGGTCCGCAAGTAATAGTATCACGTTCACATACAGGATTAATAAGAAAACTTTTTGAGCTCGAGGTTCCGGAGATTTATGAAGGAATAGTAGAAATCAAGAGCATTGCCCGTGAAGCTGGTTACCGGACAAAGATAGCTGTCGCTTCCAATGAAAAGAATGTCGACCCTGTAGGAGCTTGTGTCGGGCCAAAGGGGTCAAGAGTGAAGATGGTAGTCGATGAGCTTGGCGGGGAAAAGATAGATATAGTTGATTATAGTGATGATGTTGTCACATATATAAAAAATTCATTGAGTCCTGCAAGGGTGCATAAGGTGCTTTTGGATGATGAAAATAAATTTTCTCTTGTAGTTGTCTCAAATGATCAACTTTCTCTGGCGATCGGAAGGGAAGGTCAGAATGCAAGACTGGCGGCAAAATTAACTGGATGGAAAATAGATATAAAAAGTGAAAAACAGTTTGAAGATGAGCTTGCCGATGCTAGAGAAGAAAGAGTCCTTGGCCAGGAAGAGGAAGAAAAAACAGGGGAGAGCGAGAAGTAATATAAAAGATTTAGATAGAATTTTGGTTTATCAGCTATAGGAAGTGGTCGTTATTAAAGTTATTGAATTAGCAAAAGAGAAGAATTTAACTACAAATGATATTTTTGATATTTGTGACAGTGTTGGCATCGCCATCAAGGGACAGATGTCAGTATTAAATGACTCTCAAGTAAAGAAGATCGAGATAGCCCTTATTAGGGAAGAAAAAAGAAAATCCAGGGAAGCTATATATAAAAAGGCAAGAGAGGCTGAAGAAAAGGTTCTGGAAGCGCAAAAGTTAGTTAAAGAAGCTGAGAAGAAAAAGAAGGATGAAGCTAAAAAAGTCAAAGAAGCAGCAAAGAAAGCAAGGGAAGCTGTAAAGAAAGCTAAGGAAGAAGAAAAGTTTCAGAAGGAAGAAGATAAGAGAGAAGCAGAAGAATCCAAGAAAAAGGCGGAAGAAGATAAGAAGAACGCTAAAGAAGCTAAGAAAAGAGTTGAAGAGGATAAGAAGAAAAAAGCTGAAGAAGTTAAAAAGATAGCTAAAGAGGCCGAGAATAAAGCCAGAGAAGAAGACATAAGAAAAGCTTCTGAAGCCAAGAAAAAAGAAGAAGAAAAGAAATTTACAAAGCCAGCCCCTAAAGCAAAGATAAAAGGTAAAAAGCAATCAGCATCAGTCCCTGAACCTGAAGAAATAATATATGATAAGAAGGAAGATCCCGGACCAAAACATAAGAAAAAAGTGGGCTGGGAAGAAGAAAAGAAAATAAATATTCGAAGCGTTCTTTCAAAGGAGCTTGACCGGGAAGAAAAAGATGGAAGACTAAAAGCAAGATTTCTTCAAAAAAAGAGAGCCGATACGGGAATAGCAAGAAAAAAAGCCGGGACAAAAGAAAAGCAAAGTTTGGAAGAAGCTAGAAAGAAAAGACCCGAAATAAAGAAAACTGTTGAAATTCATGAAGGTGTTACCGTAAAACAGCTTTCTGAGAGAGTAAATATTCCATCAAATGAGATAATAACCATTCTATTTAATATGGGTGAGATAATCACTATAAATGATACCATTTCAAAAGACCTGATCGAATATCTTTCACATGAATATGGATTCAAATACAGGATGATCGGTTTTGAGGAGAAAATGGAAGAAGTATACCAGGATGCCCCCGAAGACCTTATCGAAAGGGCTCCCATAGTGACTGTTATGGGTCATGTCGCTCATGGCAAAACAACACTTCTTGATTCAATAAGGGAAACAGAAGTAGCCGAAAGCGAAGCTGGCGGCATAACACAACACATTGGAGCATACCAGGTAAAATATAATGACCGGAAGATAACTTTTATAGATACACCAGGGCATGAAGCTTTTACATCTATAAGGGCCAGAGGAGCAAAAGTCACTGATATTGCGATCATTGTAGTTTCAGCGGATGACGGGATAATGCCCCAGACTATTGAAGCAATAGACCATGCCAAGGATGCAGGCGTACCGATAATAGTAGCTATTAATAAAATAGATCTTCCCAATGCTGATCCAAAAAGGATTAAACAAAATCTTACCGAGCATGACCTCGTACCTGAGGATTGGGGTGGAGATACAATAGTAGTCGAGATATCTGCAAAAAACAAAATAAAGCTGGAAGACCTCCTGGAGATGGTCCTGCTGGTGGCAGATATGAATGAGATAAAAGGCAACCCAACGGCTGTAGGTATGGGAATTATTATAGAATCAAGACTTGATAAGGGCATGGGTGCCATTGGAACGCTTATAGTAAAAAGAGGAAAGATAAAAATAGGCGATTCATTTGTAACGGGTGACTCTTATGGGAGGGTAAAGACCGTAAAGAATGAAGCCGGAGATAAATTAAAAGAAGCATCACTTTCCCAGCCAGTAGAAATAACAGGATTTTCATCGGTCCCCAAGGCTGGAGATAAGTTATTTATTGTAAAGAATGAAAAAGTTGCAAAAGAGCTTCTGGCCAGAAAAAACTATGAAAGAAAGATAAACCAGATAGAGGAATCAAAGGTAATAGTAACGCTTGAGAACCTGGCAGAAATATCAAGGGAAAATGAATTAAAGAAGCTTAAAATAATACTTAAAGCTGAATCAGGGGGATCTATAGATGCAGTTGAAAAATCCCTCAGCAATATCCAGCATGATGATATAAAAATTGTGATTATTCATAAGGGTATTGGAGCGATAACAGATAGTGACATCCTGCTTGGCGCTGCCGCCAATGCAATCGTTATAGGATTTGGAGTAGTGCCGACTGCCAAGGCAGTAGCATTAAATAAAAAAGAAAAAATCGATCTCAGGACATATAGGATCATTTACAAATTAGTCGACGACATCAAGCTGGCCTTTGAAGGACTTCTTGAACCAGAGATAGTTATTCTTGAAAAAGGAAAGGCAGATGTGCGCGAGGTCTTTAAAGTATCAAAGATCGGACAGGTAGCTGGATGCTATATTACCGAAGGTTCTGTTGAGAGAAGTGATATGGCAAGAGTCACAAGGGACGGTGCAATCATAAATGAAGGCAAGATCGGTACCCTGAGACGTTTCAAGGATGATGTCAAAACTGTTGCTTCCGGATATGAATGCGGAATCAGGCTGGAAAATTTCCAGGATATAAAAAAAGACGATATACTCGAATTTTTTGAAGTAAAACAACTTAAGACATAAAGCATTTTGAATAAGATCAAAAAACTTGCAATTGATATTCAGCGTGAGATCAGCTTTATAATAAATACCAAAATCAAGGATCCAAGGATCGGTTTCACCACTGTTACTGATGCCAGACTATCTCTGGATGGAAAATATCTTGATATTTATGTGAGCATAATGGATAAAGATGATCAACTGGAAAAGCGGCTGGATGCTCTAAAAAAATGCAGTGGATTTATTAAAAAAAACCTTACCCAGCGGATGAGGCTGCGGAATGTCCCTGAATTAAAATTTATTTATGATGAGTCCATTGACAGGGGACTTAAAATTTCAAAGATATTAAAAGAGATCAATATCAATAAGGAAAATGAGAATGAAAGCTGATTCCAGTCTGGAGACTTCATATGAAAAGCTGTCAGAAATAATCAATAGCAGCAATGATTTTCTTATTGTTACCCATGTTTTTCCAGATGGCGATGCACTTGGATCGCTAACCGCTCTGCATGATCTATTAATAAAACTTGGGAAAAATTCGAATATGCTTTGTAAAAGCACATTGCCCTATCAATATAAGTTCCTTCCCGGGTTTAGCGACATAAAGGAAGATGTCAGCAAAATAGGTTCTGGTAATAAAAAATTTGTCTGCATATGCCTTGATTGCGCAGATAAAAACCGGGCGGACCTTGATTTTGATCAGTTAAGTGGAAATATAAGCTGTATTATAAATATTGATCATCATAGGAGTAATACTTATTTTGGCGATATTGATATTATAGACAGTGGTAAATCAGCAACTGCTGAGATATTGTATGGATTCATTTCAGATAAATACAGGTCTTTGCTTGATTATAATATTGCTCTAAGTATTTATGTTGGAATACTGACTGATACCGGAAGATTTCAATACAGCAATACAACGGCCAGTGTTCACAAAATAACAAGCGAACTTCTAAAGTACGGCATCCGGCCCCCAGAGGTATACGGACATATATATGAAAGTGATCCAGTCGGGCGTTTTAAACTTATACAGATGGTATTTAGCAGGATCAGGTATATTAAAAACTTAAGTTTGATATATTCATATGTACTTAATAGTGATTTTAAAAAATTGAAAATCTCTTTTTATACACAGGAAGGTATTATTGAATTATTGCGGAGTGCCGAGGGAGCAAAGGTCACTGCACTTATAAAACAAATAGATAATAATTCATACAAAGTAAGCCTGAGGACATCTGAAGGTAAAATAGATCTGTCAGATATTGCTTCAAAATTTGGAGGGGGAGGCCACAAGAGTGCTTCTGCTTACAGGGATGAGGGAAACTTAAAAACAGTAATGGCCAGACTTGAAAAAACTATCGGGGATAATATATGACTATAATGAAAAAAGCAAAGTCATCGGTACTTGAAAAATTTAATGGTATTATACTGGTAAATAAACCATCCGGTATGACATCATATGATATATTGAGGGAATTTAAGAAAGTTTTTTTTTAAATAAAATTGGCCATAGCGGGACTCTGGACCCTTTAGCATCCGGACTTATGATAGTGCTTATAAATAAAGCCACTAAACTTTCAGATACATTCTTGAAACTTCCCAAAGAGTATATAGCTAAAATAAAATTTGGCATTGAGACAGATACATTCGATATTGAAGGAAAGATAATATCTCAAAAGAACATCGATGGACTGAATATCAATGATATCGATATAGTTCTGGATAAGTTCAAAGGTCTAGTAAAACAGATACCGCCGATGTACTCGGCTTTAAAGCATAATGGAAAACCGCTATATAAAATTGCCCGTATGGGAAGGTCAGTAGAGAGAAAACCCAGGGATGTGAAAATAAGCGAGATAGAAGTGAAAGGCTTTGATGGTCATATATTAACTATTAAGATATGCTGTAGCTCAGGCACATATATAAGAACACTTGCTGATGACATTGGAAAAGCTCTTGGAACAGGAGCGGTGCTTTATGGACTTAAAAGGAGTAATATAGGCGGGTTTTGCCTGGAAGGATCTGTTAAAGTTAAACAGATATCAGATATTGAAAAGATAAATACTCTAATTGAAAATAAGAGCATAATAATCAGCATTGAAGAATTATTGAGAAACAATCCTTCAATATTTATAAAAACAGGGGAAGAAAAAGCTATTATAAATGGAAAAAGAATAAGCCCTGGCATGATCGATTTTAAAAAGACTGATACTCATGGATTGGATAACCTGAATAAAAGAAGCAGTCAGAATTTTAAGAGCATGCTGCTTATAAAAGATTTTACCGGATCTGTTATTGCCGTTCACTGTATAATCAAAAAAATTAAATTTGATGATACCGGAAGCTTTGAACAGGAATTTACAAAAAGTATTGTAATTTTTTAAGATTTAAATAAAATCAAGTAGTTTGGCTTTTTAAATAATAGGAATACTTTGGCCAGAAAATTAAAATTAAGTGATATAGGCAGAAACCAGTTCAGTGGTTTGGATCCGGTAATGGTTATAGGGTTTTTTGATGGAGTACATAAGGGTCATCAAAAAATCATAAATATGTGCAAGGATTCATCTGGCAAAAAGGGTACAACATCAATAATACTTACTTTTGACAGACCTCCATTAAATGTTGTTAAAAGCAGGACATATAAAAAACTGATACTTCCATTTAAGGAAAAGTTAAAGATTCTGGAAGACATGGGTGTAGACTTTATTATCACTGCTGAAATAAGTCCTGAATTTTTGAGCCTGAGTCCTAAAAATTTCTGCAAAGATGTATTACTGGGAATTTTTGGGGTAAAAGAATTATTTATAGGAGAAGGATTCAGGTTTGGCTATAGAGCCAGCGGCGATGTCGGATTACTTAAAAGTTATCTCAGGTCCGAGGGTGTAAGGGTAAATGAAGTAAAGCTCCTTGGAAGTAATGAAAATAAGGTTATATCAAGTACAACCATAAGAGATTATTATGCAAAAGGAAATATTTTAAAAATAAGAGAGCTTCTGGGAAGGGATCCCTATATAAATGGAGTGGTAGTAAGGGGGGCCGGAAGAGGAGAAGATCTTGGATTCCCAACGGCCAATCTTGATGTCTCTGATACTCTTGTAATACCAAGGGATGGTGTATATTTCGGAACTGTAACGATAATGGAAGATGGCAGAGACCAGCTGCCTGCGATTATAAATATCGGAGATAATCCTACTTTTGGGATTTCAAAAAAATGGATCGAGGCGCATATAATGGATTTTAATAAGAAATTATATGATAAGGAGATCAAAATAAAGTTCTTGAAACGGCACAGAGATGAGGTTAAGTTTAATGATATTGACGAGTTGGTAGACCAGATAAGGAAGGATGCCGGGCAAGCAAGAATATATTTTAAAGAGAAAGCCTAGTAATTTTATGTAACTTTTATTATGATATTATGTCTTTTAAAGAGGGCTATAAAGATTTGATTCAATTGTAATTATAAAACACTTATGATAAATTATAGTACGAATATTTGAAGGAGGTGCAGTTAGACTTGACATTAGTAAAGGAAGATAAGCAAAAGATCATAGAAAAATTCAAGACTCATGAGAACGATACTGGTTCTGCGGAGGTTCAGGTAGCTATTCTTACAAAAAAGATCAATGTACTGAATGAGCATTTAAAATCCAATAAAAAGGATCACCATTCCAGGAGAGGACTTGTAATGATGGTTGGTAAAAGGAAAAGGCTCCTGGAGTATCTAAAAAACAGTGAAGTTTCGAAATATAAAAAACTAATCAAAGAATTAGGCTTAAGAAAATAAAACATTTTCTTTATGTTTGACTTCATTTTTAAGTAAATCATTTTAATTAATTTTTAAGGAGTTTGGTATTGTAATATGGAAACTAAATGTGAAATAGATATTGGCGGTAAGATAATGGAATTTTCAACCGGTAAGATTGCCAAGCAGGCTAATTCTGTTTTGGTAAAATATGCCGGTAATGGGGTGCTCGTAACTGCTGTTATGAGTAAGAAACCTGTAGAACATCTTGATTTTTTCCCCATGATAGTCGATGTGGAAGAAAGGATGTATGCTGCAGGGAAAATACCCGGTGGTTTTTTCAAAAGAGAGGGCAGGGCATCCACTATGGCTGTGCTCATAGCCCGTTTGACTGACAGGCCGCTAAGACCTTTATTTAATAAGAATATGAGAAATGAAGTACAGATAATAGCCACAGTCTTATCGGTAGATCAAGTAAACTTGTATGATATCTCTGTTGTTAATGGAGCATCTATGGCTCTTTATATTTCAGATATACCATTTGACGAACCGGTTGGCGCTATCAGGATCGGAAAAATCGAAGAAAACTGGATAGTCAATCCGACCTATGACGAGCTAAAGGAAAGCACCATTGACCTGGTGGTAGCAGGTACCGAAAATGCCATTTTGATGGTGGAAGCTGGCGGACGTGAAGCTTCTGAAGAAATGGTAATCGAAGCAATCGGCAGGGCGCATGATGAGATAAAGAAAATAGTCGACCTGCAGAAACAATTCAAAGAAAAGGTAGGCAGGGAAAAATCTAAAGCATCTTTTTTTGAGGTCAATAAAGATATCCAGTTGAGGACCAGGGAAATGGCAGAAGAAAAAATACAGGCAGTACTTGATACAATTGAAGAGTATTCTTCAGATCCAGAAAAAAGGACAATTTTAGATGATACCCGTCAAGGTTTCTTCCAGGAGAAAGTATCAGATATAAAAGATGAGATAGTAAAAAAACTATCAGAAGAATTTCCTGAAGAGAAAGATAGTATTTCAGTAAGTTTTAAAGAAACCGAGAAAGACCTTGTAAGGAAGATGATACTTGAAAAAGGTATTAGACCCGATGGGAGAAAAACATCTGAGATAAGGAAAATCAGCTGTGAAGTCGGACTTTTCCCGGAAACAACTCATGGAATGGGTCTGTTTACAAGAGGGAAGACTCAGGCACTGACTATTCTTGCACTGGGATCGATCAGGGAAGCCCAGAGGTTGGACAATCTTGGAGGAGATGAATTTAAAAGATATATGCATCACTATAATTTCCCACCCTTTAGTACGGGAGAGACCTGGCCGCTTAGAGGTCCTAAAAGAAGAGATATCGGACACGGGACTCTGGCTGAAAAGGCTCTTAAACCCATGGTGCCGGCTGAGGATGATTTTCCATATGCTTTAAGACTTGTTTCTGAAATAATGGAATCGAATGGATCCACTTCAATGGCAAGCGTATGCGGAAGCACACTCGCACTCATGGACGCCGGAGTACCAATAAAGAATCCTGTATCAGGGATCGCAATGGGCCTCATAAAAGGTGAAGGGGAAAATTTTGAAGTACTATCAGACATACAGGGCATTGAAGATTTCTACGGAGATATGGATTTCAAGGTAGCCGGAACAAAAAATGGTATAACAGCCCTGCAGATGGATATAAAAATAAAAGGAATAGACCTCGATATATTAAGAGAAGCATTAGCCAGGGCCAAAGAGGGTCGAATGTATATACTTGAAAAGATGCTTGAAACTATTTCTGAATCAAGGCCTGAGCTTTCAAAGGCTGCTCCCAAGATCACAACATTTAAGATACCTAAGGATAAGATAGGCGAGATAATAGGCCCGGGCGGGAAGAACATAAAGGGCATCAAGGAAGAATTTAGTCTGGATGAAATAGACATCAGCGATCATGATGGAGAAGGAATGGTTTCTATTACTTCAACTGATATGGATGCTATAAATGGGGCAAAACTAAAGATAGAGAGTATGCTGAAATCACCTGAAGACATTCAGGTAGGTGAAGAATTTACGGGAACAGTGGTAGGCATAACATCCTATGGTGCTTTCATTAATCTTATACCAGGCACCGATGGCCTGCTTCATATATCAAAAGTTTCCAGCGAAAGGGTAAATAAGGTAGAGGATTATCTTAAGATGGGTGACAAGATCAAGGTACGTGTTGGAAATATTGATCCCAGATCTAGAAAAATCAGCCTGGAAAGAGCCGATATTTAAATATAATTGCAGTGTGAGGTTGATAAAGAAATAGCTATACTAAATAGTATTAGTTTTGATAACTATAAAATAACTGAATTAGATAGTGGAATAAAGGTCATAAGTGAGTACATGCCTCACTTTAGGTCTATATCTCTGGGATTCTGGGTCCCAACTGGATCCAGAAATGAGAATAAATCGAATAGTGGAATAACCCATCTTATTGAACACCTTATATTTAAAGGTACCCAGAAAAGAAGCTATAGGGATATAGCTATTGAATTTGATGTGATGGGTGCAGAATTCAATGCATATACTGATAAGGAAAATTGCTGTATATATGCAGATTTTATAGATGAACATCTGGGCAAGAGCATTGAGCTTTTATTTGATATAATATGCAATCCCTTATTTCTTCCAGAACACATAAAAACTGAAAAGAAAGTAGTCCTGGAAGAAATAAAGATGGTTGATGATAATCCTTCCGAAATTGTATTAAATCATTTTTATTCCGAGGTCTATGATGGCCATCCTCTTTCACTTCCAGTAATGGGTACCAGAAAAACCATTGCTCAGATCAATAAGAAAACTATTACATCATATTTCAGTGAGCGTTTTGGATTGGGTAATATGGTAATATCTGCTGCTGGAAATATAAAGCATGAGGATCTCATAGGCCTGATAAGAAAGAATACGGAAGGATCCATAATTGTAAGTAATCAAATGACGGATGGAAGAAATGGATTGCCACAAAACTGTACAGGGCTTCAAAAGATCTATAATAGCAAGACAAAAGCGGCGCATCTTTGTTCTGGCGGATTGGGGTGCAGCAGAAGCGATGCTGATAGGTATCCTTTATCACTTCTCACGAATGCTCTTGGTGGGACCATGAGTAGCCGGTTATTTCAAAAAGTTAGGGAAGACGAGGGACTTGCTTATAGTATTTTTGCAAATAATGTTCAGTATAAGGATACAGGCTTAGTATTTGTATATGCAGCTTCTTCAAAAAGAAATGTTAGAAAGATCTTGAAACTTGTGGGAAATGAGATCGATGATATCCGTAAAAACGGCATAAGCATCAGTGAGCTGGAAAGAGCAAGAGAAAATATCAAGGGCAGCATCGTATTAGGTGTTGAAGATATAAGCTCCAGGATGTTCCGTCTAGGAAAGACACTTATGTTTGATAAAAAAGTTTTGACTATTAACCAGATATTAAAGAAAATAGATAAAGTAACCGTGGGTGATATAAATATGGTAGTAGATAAATATTTAGACCCATCAAATTTTAGTACGGTCATATTGGGAAAAAATACTGGAGGAAAGCAATAATGCAAAGAATAGCCATGTTTGGAATATGCGGGAAGATGGGGACAGCCATGGCCGGTGAGCTTATAAAGGAAGAAGATATAGATCTGGTTGCTGGTTTTGATTCAATAAATATTGGAACCGACCTTGGAGAATATCTCGGTACTGGTAAAAAAGGTATTAACATCACAGACTCTTATAAAGATATCTTAAAGCAGTCCCCCGACCTTATAATAGATTTTACAATTGCAGAAATAGCGAAAAGGTCGATCAACTGGGCCATGGATAATAATATAGATATTATAGTCGGGACATCCGGGCTCTCAACCGGGGACCTTAAAGGTATTGAAAAAAAAGCTGGCGACTGTAATGCAAAAGTGCTTATAGCGCCAAATTTTGCAATTGGTGCAGTTATAATGATGAAGGTTTCAGGGATGATAGCAAAATATTTTGATAATTGTGAGATTATCGAAAAGCATCACGACAAGAAAAAGGATGCACCTTCAGGCACATCGATAGCAACAGCAAAAAATATATCAAAAAGCGTTACTTTTAATAGCTCCAGGCTAAAAGATGGAGAGGATGAGACCATTGACAGCAGCAGGGGAGGTTTCACGGATGGGGTGCATATACACAGCATGAGACTGCCCGGCTTCCTGGCACATCAGGAGGTCATATTTGGTACACTCGGCCAGACTCTATCTATAAGGCATGACAGCATAAACCGTTCCTCATTTTATCCTGGTATAATATTTGCAATTAGAAATATTGATAAAGTGTCGAATTACACTTATGGATTGGATAAACTTATTGATCTGGGTAAGTGAAATAATTAAATATGGCCCTGCTGTAATATTAGCGACAATGAATTTGAAACTTTACTGGTAATAAATAGACTACAAAATATAGATATAAGAAAGTGAGGCTCTTTAATAAAAGAAAAATATGGCAAAAAAAACTAGTATAAAAATGATACCCCTTGGTGGGGTTAGCGGAATAGGTAAAAACATGATGGTCCTTGAGAAAGATAATCAAATGATCATCATAGATTGTGGACTTATGTTTCCTGATGAGGAAACTCCGGGTATTGATTTTTTAATTCCGGACTTTTCATATATTTTAAAAAATATAAATAAAGTCAGAGGAGTCATACTTACTCATGGACATGAGGATCATCTGGGAGGACTTCCTTTTTTATTCAGGAAAATAAATGTACCGATATATGGTACAAAGCTGACACTTGGACTGACCCGGATCAAATTAAACGGATTGGCTGGTACTGATCGAATTGAATATAATGAGATAGATCCCCAAAAGGCACTTTCGATCGGTGGTTTCCATATAGAGTTTTTCAGGGTGAATCATAGCATACCTGACGGTGTAGGATTGATAATAAGGACCGATATAGGAACGATCATTCATTCAGGGGATTTCAAATTGGATCATACGCCTATAGATAATAAGTATACAGAACTTCATAAGATATCCAGAGCGGGAGAAGAAGGTGTGCTGGCATTATTATGCGACAGCACAAATGCTGAAGAAGCTGGATATAGTCTTCCCGAGAAAGATGTAGGAAAGACACTGCTTGATAAATTTGACAAGGCAACCAAAAGGATAATCGTTGCGACTTTTTCTTCACACATACACCGTATCCAACAGGTACTGGATGTATCTGCAAAGATGGATAAAAAAGTTGCGATCTCCGGTAAATCCATGCTTAAGACTATAAAAATATCAAGTGAGCTTGGATATTTGAAAATACCGGAAAACCTTATCATCCCGATCAATAATATCGATGATCTTCCAATTGGAGACATAGTTATCCTTTCCACCGGGAGTCAGGGTGAGCCATTATCAGCGCTCAATAGGATGGCGATGGACGAACACAGGAGAGTAAGCATCATGAAGGGAGATATGGTAATACTTTCGGCATCTCCAATACCCGGAAATGAAAAAGCCATATCCAATACGATAAATATGCTTATAAAGCAAGGGGCTGAAGTAGTTTATGAATCTATCGCAGGCGTCCATGTTTCCGGTCATGCCGCACAGGAAGAGATAAAATTGATGATAAGCCTGGCTAAACCACAGTACTTTATACCTATCCACGGTGAGAACAAGCATAAAATACAGAATGCACAAATAGCACAATCAATGGGTATTGCTGCAGATAATACACTTAATATACAAAATGGCGATATTGTAAAGATGAATATGAATGTTTGCCGTATCTCAGGGAATATAAAACCGAAAAATGTTTATGTTGACGGGATCGGGATGGGCAATATTGAGGATATGGTGCTGAGAGACAGGAAGATGCTTTCAAAAAACGGTGTCATCTTCGTTGCGCTTGGGATAGACATAAATAAGAAAAAGATAATCTTGGAACCAGAGTTTTCAATGAGAGGTATGATATTTATTGAAAAT
The DNA here is from genome assembly GCA_022865545.1 of Actinomycetota bacterium. Lineage (GTDB taxonomy): Bacteria > Actinomycetota > Humimicrobiia > Humimicrobiales > Humimicrobiaceae > M55B120. The sequence continues at coordinate 17,394 of JALHTA010000361.1, forward strand.
ATAAATACGATACTGAATGAGGGTAAAAAAATACTTGCTGACTCTGTCCAGAATTGTTTTGAAGATAATATCTTAAGTAAACACAGGATAGAAGATTTCTTACTTGACAGACTTGAAAAATTTATTTTCAAAAAAGCCAGGATTAGGCCTATAATATCCTTAAAAGTATTGGTTTTACACTAATTTTACTACTGTCTTAATATTAGTTGGTTATGGCAAATAAAAATAGCAAGCAGAATAAGACCTCAAAGAGATCAGTCCGCCCCCGAAAAAGGATAAGTACAAAGATAAGAAGCAACAGTAGATATATTGGCAGGAGGACTGAAATATATGCCATACTGATAATACTGGTATCCATCATTCTGATAATCAGTGTCTTTAGCTCACAGGATTCAGGTTATGTAAATCAAAGAATCAATGATTTCTTATCATATATATTTGGTATTGGTAAATATATTATACCTTTCTTTCTAATTGTCTGGGGAGCAAGTTTCTTTTTAAAGCAAATAAGACTCCTGCCATCAAGGTTCGGATGGGGGTTTTTTCTGCTCTTTTTTTCACTTCTTGGAATATTCTCCAATAATCTAAAATATAGAGATATCTTTGACAATATACTTATCAGGACAAGAGGGGGTGTTACCGGTGCCGCAATATTCAATGGATTGTTTAAGCTTTTTGGAAGTGCTGGAGCAGTTACAATATTATCTGTTTTAATCATCATATCAATTTTAATAATAACAAGAATATCGCTTATTAGTATCGGGAAAAAGATCAGGGAATTTTTCCAGAATGTTGATTTTAGAATATTTGCGGAGATCTTTAAAAGGGGAGGACCTCCTGTTGTTAAAGATAACAGTGTTCCAATAAGGGGAAAAGATAGAGCACATCCAGTAAATGGCAGAAAGAAGCTTGAAGAAAAAAATCTTTTAGGAAAAAACGGGACAAAGTTTGTCAGCGAACCGGAAGTAATAGATGATCTTAGAAGAAGCGATATAGAAAACCAGAGAAAAAGAAAAAATACTCCAGTTCCAGGGGACAGACAGCTGAAGATGCCCATCATGGAAGAAAGCAGGGAAGATGAGAACTACCAGACTCCTCCTGTAAACCTTTTAAAAAAATCCATGAGTGTACCTGCAAAACTATACAAACAAAGCATTAAGGACAGGGTATCTACCCTGAACAAATTATTTGATGATTTTAATTTACCCGCTAAGATCGACAGGGTCGTAAGGGGGCCATCTGTTACGATGTATGAGCTTACACTTTCACCCGGAGTAAAGGTACAGAGACTTTTTAGCCTGGAAGATGATTTTTGCGTAGCACTCGGATCTGCAGATATAAGAATACTTGCGCCTATACCTGGAAAATCTGCCATAGGCCTGGAAGTTCCCAATAAAATAAGAAGCATAGTGACACTTGGAGATATATATTCTTCGCAGGATAAAAAACTTAGCGGTGAATTGCTATCTACACCTCTCGGCAAGAGCCTTTCTGGTAATACCATATATATGAATATTGCAGAGATGCCCCATGTGCTTATCGCGGGAGCAACAAATTCCGGCAAGAGTTCGTGCCTGAATAGTATTGTAATAGCGCTCCTTATGAAAGTAAAACCAAGTGAAGTAAAGTTCATAATGATCGATCCCAAGATGGTCGAGCTAAGCATATATAATGGGATCCCACACCTCCTTTCACCCGTTGTCGTAGATCCCAAAAAGGCTGCATCGGTCCTACACTGGGCAG